>CADCQD010000025.1 GCA_902803485.1 uncultured Eubacteriales bacterium
ATGTTATCCCCGATATATGCCAGCGTAAGCGGCGCGTACTGGGAATAATCCTGCTCCGGGAGAGAGAAGGCCTCTTTTATCCCGCGGATCAGATCTTCTCCCATAACGTGCCTTCCCGGGTATCCCGGATCTGAATGCCCCTGGAAAGGAGCTCTTCACGGATACGGTCTGCTTCCGCGAAGTTCTTTTCCTTCTTCGCGGCCTTCCTGAGCGCGATCTGCTCCTCCACATACGCGGCAAGCTCCGCGTCTTCCGGAGTCTCTTCCGCATTCTCCGGAGCCTTCAGAAGGTCCAGGCTCAGCACCTGGTCAAAGCTCTCCACCAGCGCTTTTTTGGTCGCGTCATCCGTATCCGCCTTCAGCACATCATAAAGGACGGTAATGGCCATGGATGTATTGATATCGTTCCCCAGCGCTTCCAGGAAGCGGGCACGATACTCCTCAAAGACTGCCGGATCCGCGTTTCCTTCAGCGGGAAGGAGCGCCAGCGTCCGTTTCTTCAGCTTTTCATACGCGCTCTTCGCGTTGTCCAGAAGTTCAAAGGTGAACTCCAGAGGTTTCCTGTAATGAGACTGCAGGCAGAAGAAACGGTAGACCAAAGGATCATATCCCTGTTCCTCCAGGACCGAAACCGTAAGGATATTGCCCTTGGATTTACTCATTTTCCCGTTCCTGTCATTCAGATGATGTACATGGAACCAGTAATTGCACCATTTATGCCCGAGATAGGCTTCGCTCTGGGCGATCTCATTCGTATGATGCGGGAACATATTGTCCACGCCGCCGCAGTGAATATCCATATATTCACCCAGATGCTTCATGGAGATGCAGGAGCACTCGATATGCCAGCCGGGATAGCCCACGCCCCAGGGAGAATCCCATTTCAGGGCCTGGTCCTCGAATTTGGACTTCGTAAACCAGAGCACGAAATCGTTCCGGTTCCGTTTATTCGGGTCTTCAGTCACGTCTTCCCGGGCGCCCAGGAGCTGTTCTTCTTCATTCTGATTGCCGAACACAAAATACTCATCCAGCTTTGACGTATCAAAATAGACATTCTCGCCCGCCTGGTAGGCGTAGCCCTTCTCCAGAAGCACCTCGATCATGTGGATAAACTGCGGAATGCAGTTCGTCGCGGGCTCCACCACGTCCGGCCGCTTGATATTCAGCTTTTCGCAGTCTTCAAAAAAGCATTTGGTATAGAACGCGGCGATCTCCATCACGGTCTTATGTTCCCGTTTTGCCCCGGCGACCATCTTGTCTTCGCCCGTATCCGCGTCGCTGGAAAGATGCCCCACGTCCGTAATGTTCATGACGCGCTTTACGTCATAGCCTGCATAGCGGAGAGATTTTTCCAGTACGTCCTCGCAGATATAGCTGCGCAGATTTCCGATATGGGCAAAATGATAGACCGTAGGCCCGCAGGTATACATATTGACTTTACCTTCCACATTCGGGACAAACTCTTCTACTCTTCTTGTTAATGTATTATAAAGCTTCATCTTTCACTCCTTTTCTCTCCTGTCTGAAGCATTTCCTCCATGGCGGAAAGCCGCGCCTTCAGGTCGTCGATCTCATTCTGCACCACGTCCGGAAGATGGATCTGGTCCAGATCCGCGAAGGGCACCCGCTCATTGTCCCGCCGGACCACATGCCCCGGAATGCCCACCACTGTGGAATTGGGAGGCACGTCATGGATCACCACGGAACCTGCGCCGATCTTCGAATTGTCTCCGACGGTAATGGAGCCCAGTACCTTCGCGCCGGTAGAGATCATTACGTTGTTCCCGATGGTCGGGTGGCGCTTTCCCTGCTCCTTGCCGGTACCGCCCAGGGTCACGCCCTGGTACAGCGTTACATTTTCCCCGATGATGGTCGTCTCTCCAATCACGACCCCGAAGCCGTGATCGATGAAAAAGCCCTTGCCGATCTGGGCGCCGGGATGGATCTCGATCCCGGTCTTATGCGCCGCCTTCTGGGCGAGCTTTCTGGCCTTCACAAATTTTCCCTTCAGATATAAATTGTGGCTTCTCCGGTAATACCACAGTACTTTGAATGACGGATACAGGAACACTTCCCATTTGCTTTTCATGGCGGGATCCCGGTCATGGATCAGCGCCATCTGTTCTTTCACATATTCGATAAAAGCTGTCATAATTCCTCCAGGAGGCAGCAGGCCTGCGCGGCGACTCCGCGTCCTTCACCGGTAAAACCAAGTCCCTCTTCCGTGGTTGCCTTTACACTGACTGCGCTCTCCGGGATCATAAGCGTTTCCGCGATATTTTTCACCATGGCGTCATGGTACGGACGCAGCTTCGGTTTTTCAAGGACGACTGTCGAATCAATATTGACGATACGGTATCCGGCCTCTTCGATGAGGCCGCGCGTACATCGCAGAAGCCCGATGCTGGAGCATCCTTCATACCTGGGGTCCGTATCCGGAAAATGCTGCCCGATGTCACCGAGCGCGGCAGCGCCTAAAAGGGCATCCATCACCGCGTGAAGAAGCACGTCCGCGTCTGAATGGCCCAAAAGCCCCATGGCATACGGGATCTCCACTCCGCCGAGGACCAGCTTCCTCCCCGGTACCAGTTTGTGTACGTCATATCCTGATCCGATTCGCATATTCCGGCCTTTCCGATTACTGCTCACAGTAAAACGACTGTATCATAACAAAAAAAGGGGGTGAATTCAACCCCCTTCTTACAGAATCATAGGAAGTGCCGTCAGGCGGCATTCTCGCCCCTGAGTTTAAAGAGCATCCATTTGCGGCTCCCGTAGCGGATGGATACCAGCGCGGTCCTCACCATCTGATCCGCCGCCATGGCGATCCACGCGCCGTAAAGGCCCAGGTGGAATACCTTCACCAGAAGCAGCGCGAGCACTGTCCTTATCCCGAGGACCGTGATGAAGGAAATGACCGCGATGGAACGCGTATCTCCCGCGCCGCGGAGCGCGCCTGAAAGAATAAACTGCACGCCCTGGAAAGGCTGGGTAAAAGCGACGAACATCATCAGGTACCCGCCGATCCTGACCACCTCCGGTTCGTCATTATAAAGCATGACGATCTGCTTTCCGAAAAAGAAAAACAGGATCATGAGAATCGCGGAGCAGACCAGGCCGAACTCGGCAGTCTTCATACCGTACAGGCGAGCCATATCGCCCCGCTTCTTTCCCAGGCTCTGTCCCACCAGAGACGTGGACGATACCGCAATGGCATTTCCGATCATAAACGACAGTGCCTGGATATTCATGCAGACCTGATGGGTAGCGTAAGCCATGGTTCCCAGATCCGCCACTGTTTTCGCGAAAATGATGATACCCACACGCATGATGAGCTGTTCCACCATGGAAGGCATGCCGATCTGGGTAATACTGAGCAGCGTGCTCTTATCCGGCCGGAAGCCCTTCCTGATCTCAAGGTGAAGATAACCGTTTTTCCGCTTTTTCAGAACGGCAAAGAGCGCCATGCCGAAGGCCGCGAACTGTCCGATGATGGTCGCCCAGGCAGCGCCTGCCACTTCCAGCCGCGGGAAGCCGAAATGGCCGTAGATCAGCAGGTAGTTAAAGATCACATTCACAACATTGGCGACCACATTGTACAGCATGGCTGTACGGGAATCACCTACGCCGCGGAGGGTCGCGGTGATCGTAGCCGTGAGAGAAAACGCGACCAGCGCGTACATGCGGATCGTCAGATACGCGGCAGCGTCGTCTACCGTATCTTCCAGTGCTCCCATAAAAAGGACCAGAGGCCGCGCGAACAGAATGCCAAGCGCAGTCATGATGGCTGAGATCGTAAAGGTCATGAGCAGGGACTGCCGGAGCACCATGTTGGCTTTGTCCTGTTCGCCGGCGCCTTTATAGCGCGCGACCAGCGCCGTGGCGCCCACATTCAGCGCGATCACCATGGAGATCAGAAGAAAAACGGGCTGTGTGGTCAGGCCGACGGCAGTCAGTGCCGTATAACCCAGCTGCCCGACCATCATCAGGTCCACCATGGAAGCCAGCTGCGTCAGTGTCAGTTCCACCAGGGACGGCCAGGCGATCCGGAAGGTATCTGCCAGGATCATACTGTTATGAACACCTTCCGGCATCGGAACGCGGCGCTCCGTGCGCCAGTATTCATTTTCCTCAGGCGTACCAAAGGGCACTCTGTCCAGCGCTGTCTTCTTTTTTAACTTCTGTGTTTCTGCCATAGATCTTTCAGCACCTCCCCTGCCATGATCAGTCCCATGACGGATGGGACAAAGGAAACAGAACCCGGCACACGCTTACGCGCGTTTTCATCGTTTCCGGCTTCCTCATCCCGGATATTCAGAGGGACCGCAGGCTCTTCTTCCGAATAGACCACCTTCAGCTTCCCGATCCCGCGTTTTTTCAGTTCCCGCCGCATCACCTTCGCCAGAGGGCAGACTTTTGTATCATAGATGTCCGCGACCCGGAACCTGGTGGGATCCAGCTTATTACCCGCGCCCATCGCGCTGATCACCGGGGTCCCGGCGTCCCTGCAGGCTTCAATGATCGCAAGCTTTCCGGACACGGTATCGATGGCATCCACCACATAATCATATGAGGAAAAATCAAACGCCCCGATGGTCTCCGGAAGCACAAAAATATCCTTTTTAATGATCCGGATCTCCGGATCCAGCGCGCGGAGCCTGAGCTCTGCCGCATCCGTTTTCTTCATCCCGATGGTATCCTGATAAGCCACCAGCTGCCGGTTCAGATTGGATTCCGCCACCGTATCGCCGTCCGTAAGGACCAGCGTGCCGATCCCGCCGCGGGCCAGCGCTTCCAGCGCGTAGCTTCCCACTCCACCTAGTCCGAAAACCGCCACTGTGCATTTTGCAAAGCTTTCCACCGTTTCTTTCCCGAAGACCATCGCGGTCCGCTGAAGCCAGGATCTCATAACGGCGCCGCCTTACTCTTCTTCCAGCAGCATTCTGCGGCATTCCTGAAGCTTTGCCTTTTCTTCCTCCGGAAGCTCCGGGAATTTCGGATCGATCTTCTTCATCCGGGCAAGCAGGATCTCTGAAACCAGATAATGGGTATACCACTTCTGGTCCGCCGGCACAACGAACCAGGGGCTGTCTTTGCTTGAGGTATGCGTGATCATCTGCTCATAGGCGTCCGTATAGTCATCCCAGAGCTTCCGCTCCGCAAGATCCCCGGAGCTGAATTTCCAGTTTTTCTCCGGCGTATCGATCCGCTCCAGAAGGCGCTCCTTTTCTTTTTCCTTTGAGACGTTCAGGAAGATCTTCACGATCTGATAACCGTTTTCATACAGCTCGTCTTCATAATTCAGGATATGCTTATAGCGTTTTTCAAAGAAATCCTTCCCCAGCGTCCGCTCCGGCATCCGGTACGTCTTGTCCAGCCGGCGCACCCGGACCACCAGAACGTCTTCATAATAGGAACGGTTGAAGATCGCGATCTTGCCCCGCTCCGGAAGCGCTTTATTAAAGCGCCAGAGGAAATCATGCGCAAGTTCCTCCTTGGAAGGCGTTTTGAAGCTGTAAACGTCCACACCCGCGGGATTGATGCCGCTCATGATATGCTTGACGGTACTGTCCTTTCCTGCCGCGTCCCGTGCCTGCAGGACAAGGATCAGCCCTTCCCGGCCGTCCGCGTACAGCTTTTCCTGATAAGCGGACAGTTCCCTGATATTCTCCGCGGTCTTTGCCCGGATCTCTTCCTTCTGCTCCTTCAGTTCCTTCGGAGCGCCGCATTTGACGTTCTTCAGATGGATCTCTTTGGATCCGTCATACATAAACTCGTCCAGTTTCATACATTTACTCCTTCCGAACGCTTTACAACATCGATGAAACAAAAATCTCAATACCGATCAGGATCAGCACGACGCCGCCCAGGATCGATGCTTTTCCGGAAAGCCGGGTCCCGATCTTCTTTCCGAGATACAGACCGGCCATGCAGATCGCAAAAGTTACCGCCATAATGATCAGCGACGCGGAAAACGCTTTGGCAAAACCGTCATTCGCGAAGGTGAAACCTACGGAAAGCGCGTCGATGGAAGTGGCGATCCCCTGCAGGATCAGCGCGCCTGTCCCGACGTCCGCCTTTCCTTCACCGGGCCCCTTCAGTCCTTCATACAGCATTTTTCCGCCGATGAAAAGAAGAAGGCCAAGCGCGATCCAGGGCACCATCTTCCTTAGAAAACTGAATACCTCCATAAGCGTACGGATCAGGAACCAGCCGATCATCGGCATCGCAAACTGAAAAAGAGCGAACGTCCCCGCGATCAGCGCCGCTCTGCTCCGTTTCATCGCCGGTTCGTTCATTCCGTTCGCGAGAGAAACGGAAAACGCGTCCATCGCAAGACCTACGCCCAGCAGAACGCTCTCAATAATAAATCTCAGAATGTGCATAAAGTTTAAAGATATTGCCTCCTAAAATCCATAAGACTTTGCTCCGGCGCCATTTCCGGGAAGTATTCCAGACCCACATAGCCCGTAAAGCCCAGGCGGTCGATCTCGCGGAAGATCCTGTGGTAATTGATTTCTCCGGATTCCAGTTCATGCCTTCCGGGATGCCCTGCCGCGTGGAAATGGGCAATACAGTCCAGTTCTTCTGTGATGTCCGGGATCAGGTTGCCTTCCATGATCTGCTGATGATAAATGTCAAACAGCATCCGGACACGGGGCTGTCCGGCCTCCCTGACGATCTCTGCGCCTTCCTTTGAAGAAGTCAGATAGTAGCCGGGATGATCAAACAGCGTATTCAAAGGTTCGATGACCAGCGTCAGCCCGTATGCCTCAAGGACCGGTCCTGCCTGGACCAGCGCTTCCACGATGCTGTCGTGCTGTTTTTTTCTGTCCTCTCCGGTATCGGGCCCGACCTGCGTGATCAGAAGCTTCGTTCCAAGGACCGCGCCGGCTTCGCAGGATCTCTGAAGCCCCTGAAGCCACGCACTCCTGAACGCGGGATCCGTCATCCTGAATTCCGTGGTACACATCGTGACCAGATCCACCCGGTTCTCCTGAAGCGCTTCCCGGCTCTTCTGGAGATCCAGATCCTGCCAGTCCCACAATTCAGCCGCGTGAAATCCGTAATGCGCAATGCACCGGACCGAGTCTTCAAATGACCTGCCTCTGAAAAAAGCAGGAATACAGATACTGTTCTTCATGCAGCACTTCCTTTCTTTGATCCATGTTCACCGTCTGCCGGGTCCTTGTCATACGACCTGGAACAGGTAAAATTTCAGGTAATCCGTCTCCGGAACATTCCAGAGGACCGGATGATCCGGCCCCTGCGCCCGCTGCTCGATCAGCCGTAGTTCGACCCCGGCATCCTTTGCCGCGCTTCGGAGCATCTTCTCAAATAACGCGTGAGGCATAAAATGGCTGCAGGACGCCGTGGCAAGATATCCGCCCCTCGGCAGCAGCCGCATGGCGCGGTAGTTGATCTCCTTATACCCCTTTTCCGCGTTCCGCACCGTTTTTCTGGATTTCGTAAAGGCCGGCGGATCCAGGATGATCAGATCATAGGGATGGCCGCCTTTTTGGATCAGTTCCGGCAGAAGATCAAAAACGTCCGCCGTGATAAAATCCATCCGGTCCGAAAGGCCGTTCCGTTCCGCGTTCTTTTTCGCCATTTCAATGGCGGTCCCGGATATATCCGCCGCGGTAACGTGCAGCGCGCCCCCCTTTGCCGCATTCAGGGCAAAGGATCCGGTATGGGTAAAGCAGTCCAGCACGCGCTTTCCCGCGCTCAGCCGCATCACCGCCTGCCGGTTGTATTTCTGATCCAGGAAAAAGCCGGTCTTCTGG
>CADCQD010000026.1 GCA_902803485.1 uncultured Eubacteriales bacterium
GAATCCATTAATCGCAACTTTAACTGCCATTTATTCTTCCTCCTCAAAAATATGGTGTACAATGATGGACATTACTCTCGCAATATCGCAATATCACACAGTAATCATGATACTATCTTTTCGGCTAAAATACAAGTTGTTTTTGCTTGAAAAATGCCCAAAACAAAAGCGTTTCAGCGGTCTCTTCTGTGGACTTTGTCAAAAAGTTGTCAAAGTTGCGCCATGGGTCACCGGAATCATTCACACCGCCCGGCGGTCCCGGCCGGCTCAGGACGGCTCACCGGCCCGGCACCGCTCTCACAGCAAAACTGCCGCGGGGAATGTCTTCCGCACCAGAACTGCCACGGGGGAACGTCCCCGTGGCAGTTTTTGCCTGTTTATTCCGTAACCGGGTCGATCGTATTGTTCAGGCCCGTTACATTGATGTTGCGGTTGACCTTGGCGTCGTAAGTGCCGGCCTTCATGACTTCCACGAGGTCCAGGCCCGTCACTTCGCGGACAGACTCGATGGTCTTCGCGAGGACGTTCGGTACATAAGTTCCCATGTCGGTGACGCCGTTCGTGCCGCCGGACGCGCCGCCGTCGATGATGGTGACTTTGTCGATGCTCTCCAGAGGTTTCGCGATGGCCGCCGCCATCTCCGGCAGTGCCTTCACGATCATTTCCATCATGGCAGCCTGGCCGTATTTCTTCATGGCTTCCGCTTTCTTCTCCAGGGCTTCCGCTTCTGCGATACCCTTGGCTTCGATCGCCCGGGCTTCCGCTTCGCCCACGGCGCGGATGCCTTCCGCCTCCTGCTGGCGCGCGTACATTTCCGCTTCTGCCTGGATCTTTTTCGCTTCCGCTTCTTTTTCTTTCTCGAATTTCTCCGCTTCTGCCTGGCGCTGGCGCTCAAAGAGTTCCGCCTCCGCCTTCTGCTGGCGAGCGAACTTTTCCGCTTCTGCTTTCTTTTTGATCTCCGCCGTCAGCGTCTGCTCGGTCACTTCCACTTCCCGTCTCCGGAGTTCGACCTCCCGTTCCTGACGCGCGATGTTCGCGTTCGCGGTATTGACCTCGATGGTCTTTCTCTGCTCCTGCTGCTGGATCTCATAAGCGGCGTCTGCTTCCGCCTGCTTGATATCGGATTCTTTCTTCAGATCCGCCTGACGGATCCTCAGCTCATTCCTCTTGGACGCGATCTCGGTCTCTGCCGCGACCTGCGCTTCATTCGCTATCTTCTTCGCCTCAGCTTCGGCGATCGCCACGTCTCTCTCCGCCTGCGCCTTCGCAATGCTGGCGTCCTTCTGGATCTGCGACATATTGTCCTGGCCCAGGGCAACGATCAGACCCTTTTCGTCTTCGATCTTCTGAATATTGCAGGAGATGATCTCGATGCCCAGCGCGTTCATATCCGTCTGCGCCTTCGACTGGACTTCATCACCGAACCTCTTCCGGTCCGTGTTCAGTTCTTTCAGCTTCACGGTACCGATGATCTCACGCATGTTGCCCTGCAGTGAATCTGTCAGAGCAGCCGCGATCTGGGCTTCTGACATATTCAGGAAGTTCTTCATGGCGATCTTGATGCCTTCCGGGTCGGTCTTTACACGGATCTTCGCAACCGCGTCAATATCGACGCCGATGAAGTCCAGTGTGGGGACGTAGCCGTTGGTCTTGATATCAATGCTGACCTGCTTCAGCATCAGCACGTCCTTCCTTTCCAGGAAAGGGATCTTAATGCCTGCGCGTCCGATCAGGATCTTCGGCTCTCTTTTCCAGCCGGAGATAATAAAGGCTTTGTCCGGCGGAGCCTTGACATATCCGCTGATAATAATAGCAATCAGTACAAGAAGCACGACTGCTGCCGCAATTAAGTATTTTTCCATAGCCCAAGCCTCCTCCTTCCATCAGAATAGCCTTTTGTGTACAATCTGCTTAGGTACTGCGGATATTCTACCGCTGCCCTGTCCGCAAATATACCGTCCGCGGTTCGGATTAACTCACTGTATTTCCGGATCCGCCGCGGATTTCCGCGCCTCGCAGGTTTCCGTGTCCCCGCAGGTTTCCGCATCCCCGCAGGTTTCCGCATCCCCGCAGGATTTGCCCGGATCCGGCGGGCATCCTGATCCGTGAACCCCTCCCTTTGTCAAGGATAATTCGAGTCCTATTTTAGATCTATGGAGATTCCCCGGGAGAATCACATGTATGAAGGCGATTCCCAGGGAAAATCACAAGCATTGGATCGCCCGGGGGCAAAACACTTGTTTTGGAGCTGGAAAACCCCGGGGAATCATGAAACTCTCTGCTCGCCGGGGACACGGA
>CADCQD010000027.1 GCA_902803485.1 uncultured Eubacteriales bacterium
ATGAATCTCTGGAATCCGTATTCCTGGAACTGGAGGAATAACATGCTGAAAACACTGATCAGAAAACAGTATATGGAGCTGTTCCGGACGTATTTTGTCAATCAGAAGACCGGGCAGCCCAGAAGCAAAGGCAAAGTGATCGGCCTGTTCATCGGCTTCGGCGTTCTGATGCTCTTTTCCTCTGCCATGTTTGTTCTTCTGGCCCTGGGACTGGGCTCGATGCTGATCGATGCGGGTATGGACTGGCTGTATTTCGCGCTGATGGGCATGATCTCCATCCTTCTCGGAACCTTCGGCAGTGTGTTCAATACTTATGCCGGTCTGTACCGGGCAAAAGATAATGACCTGCTGATATCCATGCCGATCCCGCCGTCCAGGATCCTTCTGGCAAGGGTCTCCGGCGTTTTAGGCCTGAGTCTTCTGTACAGCGCGCTGGTCTGGATACCGGCCATTGTCTGCTACTGGATCTTCGCGGCTCCCGGCGCAGGTGTGATCATCGTCGATATTCTCCTGACCTTTGTGATCGCGCTGTTTGTTTCCGTACTCACCTGCATCCTCGGATGGCTGGTGGCGCTGATCGCGGGAAAACTGAAAAACCGGAGTTTTGTGACGCTGGCGATCTCACTGCTTTTCTTCGGCCTGTACTATTTTGTCTGCTTTAAGTTTTCCTCATTCATGCAAACCTTCATGGAACATGCGGAATCCATCGGCAGCAAGGTGAAGAGCTGGCTGAACTTTATTTACCAGCTGGGACGCGCGGCTACAGGGGAACCTGCGGGGATGCTGATCTTTACTGGTGTGACGATCCTGCTGGCCGTGATCTGCTATGTGGTCCTGTCCCGGAGCTTTATCCGTATCGTAACAACGAAAACTTCTGTCGCGAAGCCGGTCTATGTGGAAAAGACCGCGAAACTAAGCAGTGTACGCAAAGCGCTCCTGAAGCGGGAAACAAAGCATTTTACGTCCAATCCCACCTATATGCTGAACTGCGGCCTGGGCATTGCCTTTATGCTCGCGGTTCCGGTGCTGCTTCTTATCAACCGGGGAGACGTCCTTCCTGTACTGGAATTAGGATATGGAAATTTACCGTTCCTGAAGGATTATCTCCCGCTGGCTCTGACTGCCATGATATCCATGATGCTGAGCCTGGATCTGATCTCGACGCCTTCCATTTCCCTGGAAGGCAAGAGCCTCTGGATCATCCGGTCGCTGCCTGCGGATTCCTATCAGGTGCTGGAATCGAAGGTGCTGCTGCATTTCCTGGTCAATGAGGTTCCTGCCGTGATTTCGGCAGCCGCGACCGGGATCGTGCTGAAGCTGAGTGTTCCGGGGATCCTGATCACGGTGGCCCTGGTGTCTCTGATCAATTTGTTCATCGGCGCAATGGGCCTGATCCTGGGTGTAAAGCGGCCGAACCTGATCTGGACTTCAGAGACGCAGCCCATTAAGCAGAGCACGAACATCCTCCTGATGATGCTGCTGGGATGGGTGGTGACTGCAGCTGTCGCCGGCTTGTATTTCCTGGTAAAGAATTTTATGTCCGGAACCGTTTACGGAGTCATCTGGATCGTGCTTCTGGCGCTCCTGGAT
The DNA here is from genome assembly GCA_902803485.1 of uncultured Eubacteriales bacterium. GTDB lineage: Bacteria > Bacillota > Clostridia > Lachnospirales > Lachnospiraceae > UBA1267. Next base: position 1,591 of record CADCQD010000027.1, read on the forward strand.
CTTCTCCTGATGCGGTGGCTTAAGACCAGCGGCGTCCGGGAATTTGAAAGCCTGTAACGCGGCAGAGCGTGCGTTTTTCATCCACAAAACAGAATACCTTTGAAAACGCTGTATTTGAACCGGCCTTTTCGGGAAGTATAAGTTGCGAAATTTCCTGCCTGATGGTAGAATATTTCTTACAGCTTCAGCTGCCCGAAGGCCGGTTTTTTGCGAACTGGACCTGCATCTGCCGCAGCTTTTGACGCGGCAGTGTCTGACGACTGAGGAGGGCATATGAAAAGAACAAAGCTTCGTTACGGCATGATCGGCGGAGACCTGGGCGCTTTTATCGGCGACGTGCACCGGAAAGCGGCGGCGATGACGGAACAGGCGGAGCTTAAAGCCGGCTGCTTCAGCAGAAACCCGGAGAAAAACCGGGCCTGCGGAGAACATTACAAAATCGCGTCAGACCGGATCTATCCTGATTATGAGACCATGGCGCGGGAAGAGGGGAGCCGGCCGGACGGGATCGATTTTGTGAGCATCTGTTCCCCAAATGACACGCATTATAAAGCCGCGAAAGCCTTCCTTACGGCAGGCATCCATGTATACTGTGAAAAGCCGCTGACCTTTACGGTTGCGGAAGCGGAGGAGCTGAAAGCTCTGGCCGAAGAAAAAGGCCTGCTGTTTGGCATGAATTACTCCCACTCCGGGAATGTGATGGTCAAGGAAGCGCGCCGCATCGTCAGATGCGGCATGATCGGGCAGGTCATTAACGTCAATGCGGAATATCTTCAGGAATATCTGCTGGATGACGTCGGAAATACAGACCGGGAAATGCTGCAGCTGGGCTCCTGGCGGAAAGATCCCGCGATATCCGGCGGATCCAACTGTACAGGCGATATCGCGACGCATATTGAACACACGGTAAGCTATATCACCGGAATGGAGCTTCGAAAGGTGGCGGCAGTGCTGGATACGTACGGCCAGCCGCTGGATCTGAACGCGAACATCCTGGTGGAATATGAGAACGGCTGCCACGGTGTATTCTCCAGTTCCCAGGTATGCGCAGGCCATTTGAACGGACTTGTGGTCCGGATCTTCGGTACCAAAGGCGCAGTGGAGTGGGTGCAGGAGACGCCGAACACGCTGAGCTATACGCCGAAGGGCCGGCCCACGCAGATCCTGAACCGCGGGACGGACTATATCTCAGACGAAGCGGCCGCGTTTTCCAGACTGCCCTTCGGGCATCCGGAAGGAATTTACGAGGCCTTCGCGAATATGTATCAGGCGTACACGAACGCGGTGCTGAAAAAAGTGAACGGAGAGACGCTTACCGAAAAGGATCTGGATTTCCCGGATGCGGAGGACGGAGTCCGCGGCGTGAAATTCCTGACTGCCTGTTTGAAGAGCAGCCGGGACGGCGCTGTCTGGACAGAATTGTAAAAAGGATAAAAAATGGGTATTGCGGTGATCGGGCCGGTATTTGTGGATCTGAAGGGATATCCCCTGTCGGTCTATATTCCCGGCGGAAGAAATATGGGCCGTGTGGAAACGGTACATGGCGGAGTTTCAAGAAATGTGGCGGAAGACCTGGGGAATCTGGGGCTCAGGCCTGTTTTTGTGAGTCTTGTGGATGAAGACGGCAGCGGTACGGATGTCTTCGTACGGCTGGCGAAACATGGAGTGGATACCAGGTATATCCGGCAGGTAAATGACGGTATGGGGCTCTGGCTCGCGGTCTTTGATGATGCCGGAAATGTAGCTGCATCGATTTCCAAGCGGCCGGATTTCCTGCCGGTGCTGAAGACCATGGAAAAACATGGGGACGAGATCTTCCGGGAGTGCGACAGCGTC
>CADCQD010000028.1 GCA_902803485.1 uncultured Eubacteriales bacterium
AAAGTTCTCCTTTGTCACCAGATCATCGATCAGGACGCCGATATATGCCTGGGAACGGTCCAGGATCAGCTCCTTCCGGCCTTCCAGTTTCATGGACGCGTTGATTCCGGCCATCAGCCCCTGGGCCGCGGCCTCCTCATAGCCGGAGGAACCGCAGAACTGACCCGCGGCATACAGGCCGGAGATCTTTTTGAACTCCAGCGTGAGCCGGAGCTGCTGGGCGTCAATGCAGTCATACTCAATGGCGTAGGCGTTCCGGACGATCCTCGCGTGCTCCAGCCCGGGAACCGTACGGTACATGGCATACTGCACGTCCTCCGGAAGAGATGAACTCATGCCGTCCACGTACATTTCATGGGTATACAGGCCCTCCGGTTCAATAAAGACCTGATGACGGTCTTTGTCCGCGAATCTTACGACTTTATCCTCAATAGAAGGGCAATATCTGGGACCTGTCCCTTTGATATCGCCGGAAAATAAAGGAGAGCGGCTGATGTTTTCACGGATGATCCGGTGGGTCTCTTCGTTTGTGTACGTCAGCCAGCAGCTCACCTGTTCCTTCTGTATGGATGCGGGATCCGTTTCAAAGGAAAAAGGCACGATCTTCCGGTCGCCCTTCTGCTCCTGCATTTTCGAATAATCGATGGTGCTGCCGTCCATCCGGGCAGGTGTACCGGTCTTAAAACGGCGGAGCTCAATTCCAAGCTTCTGAAGAGACGCTGATAAATGATTGGCGGCTTTCAGGCCGTTGGGACCGGTATATTCACTGACTTCCCCGTAAATACACCGCGCGTTCAGATAGACGCCGGTCGTTATGATGACCGCACCGGCCGGATATACCGCGCCGGAAAGCGTGGAAACACCTGTGACCCGGCCGTCTTCCACAAGAACTTCCTTTACCTCCGCCTGGCGGATGGTCAGGTGTTCCTGTTTCTCCAGCGTTTTTCGCATCTCGCGGGTATACCACTGCTTATCCGCCTGGGCGCGCAGGGAGTGCACCGCGGGACCCTTGGAAATATTCAGCATCCGCGACTGGATAAAAGTTTTATCTATGTTTTTGCCCATCTCGCCGCCCAGAGCGTCGATCTCACGGACCAGATGGCCCTTCGACGTCCCGCCGATGTTCGGATTACAGGGCATCAGCGCGATGGAATCCACGCTGACTGTGAACATGATCACTTCATGTCCAAGTCTTGCGGCAGCAAGAGCGGCCTCCACGCCGGCGTGGCCCGCGCCTATGACGGCGATATCATATTTTTCTTCCATTTGAAGCATGTTTTATTTCCCCATGCAGAATTTTTCAAATACCCGGTCGATCACGTCATCGTCCACTTCTTCGCCAAGGATCTCGCCCAGCGCCCGGTACGCGTTTAAAAGATCAATACTCACCAGTTCTTCAGAAACCCCGGCATCCGCGCCTTCTTTGGAAAGCTCCAGAGATTCCAGGGCCTGCCGGAGCAGTTCCTTTTCCCGTAGGCTCGTGATGATAATTTCTTCGTTAAACCCGAGTTCACCATGCGTAAACATCGAAAGGATCTCATCTTCCAGTTCCGGAAGCCCTTCTCTGGTCACACTGGAAAAAGGAAGGAGCTTTACTTCAGGAAGTTCTGAAAGCATTTGCCGCGCCACCTTCAGGGACTTTTCTGTATCAGAGGGATCCTCCTTAAGAAGATCCTGCTTGTTCAGTAAAACGATCACGTTTTTACCGCTGAGGCCGCGGATCACGGTAAGATCCTCTTTCAGAAGCCCTTCCGTCGCGTCCGCGAGATACAGTACAAGATCCGCGTTCGCGATGGCCTCTTTTGCCCGGTCCACGCCGATTTTTTCGACTCTGTCGTCCGTTTCGCGGATTCCCGCGGTATCCATCAGGATCAGGCTGATCCCCCGGAGAATGATCTCCTCAGTCAGAACGTCCCGGGTGGTTCCGGCGATCTCAGTTACGATGGCCCGTTCATATCCCGCAAGGATATTCAGTAATGAAGATTTTCCCGCGTTCGGCCGGCCGGAAATGACCGTCCGGATCCCTTCTTTCAGCACAGCGCCGTCATCCGCGCGCCGGATCATATTCCGGAGTTCCTCCATTAACGGAAGAAGCTCCTCTGACAGTACCTCTGAAAACCCGGACAGATCATAATGCTCCGGATCATCCAGAGCGGCTTCTATGAACGCGATTCTGTCCAGGATCTCTTCCCTCAGGCCGCGGATCTTTTCGGAAACCGCGCCCTTCAGCTGGGAAACAGAAGACCTCAGCGCAAAGTCGTTCTTCGCGCTGATCAGGTCCGCCACGGCTTCCGCCCTCGCAAGGTCCATTCTTCCGTTCAGGAAAGCGCGTTTGGTAAACTCACCCGGTTCCGCCGGAACCGCTCCATTCTCATATAAAAGAGAGAGGACCCTGCCGGAAACCAGCACGCCGCCATGGCAGTTGATCTCCACCGTATCTTCGCCGGTATAGGTATGAGGCGCCAGCATGACGCTTACCAGTACTTCGTCAAGATCTTTTGCGCCATCCGTAATAAACCCGTGATGAATGGTATGGGAAGGCACCCGGCTGAGGCGCTTTCCTTTTTTCCCCGCCCGGAAAACGCGGTCAGCGATCTCTACTGCCTCCGGTCCGCTCATCCGCACAATGATAATTCCCGACGCCGTCATCCCCGTCGATATCGCAGCTATCGTTTTTTCCATAATCCATGATCCGCTTTTTAAGAAAAGACCGCCGCCAACCGTAAATACGGGTGGCGGCGGCTTTCAGCATTATCTTTCTTCTCCGTTCCGGTTCCTTCTGTAGAATACCACTACATGACGGTACGGTTCCTCACCCTCAGACTTCGTCATAACGAAATTGTCCGGCTGAAGCGCGGAATGAATGATCCTTCTTTCATAAGGATTCATCGGCTCTAACGCTACAGAACGCTTTGTTCTTTTTACCTTGTAGGCAATGTTCTTCGCAAGAGATTCCAGTGTTTCCTTCCGTCTCTCGCGGTAATTTTCCGTATCAAGCTTTACACGGATGTAATGCTCGCCGGAGCGGTTCACTACCAGGCTGACCAGATACTGAAGAGAATCCAGTGTCTGTCCGCGTTTTCCGATCAGAACGCCCATCTCATCACCGGAAAGATCGAT
>CADCQD010000029.1 GCA_902803485.1 uncultured Eubacteriales bacterium
CCCGGACCGGCAGATGCGTGAACATGGAGAGCGCCCGCCGGTAAAGCAGCAGCTGCTCCCGGTACATACTTCTAAGCTGCTCCGGGTCATACACGCGGTCGGTCTTGTAATCTACCAGAATTATGCCGCCGTCTTCCTCAAAATACAGGTCAATGATCCCCTGGATCATGACCAGCTCGTCATCGCTCCCGGGACGGATCCGGTGATCCTTCCAGATCTCCCTGACCGGAACACCGATGATAAACTGTTTCTCACGGAAAGCGCAGCCGGCATCCAAAGCTTTCACATACCGCCTGCCCAGTGGAGAAAACAGAAATCCCCTTATACTATTCTGATTTATTGTATCTTTTTCTTTTGCAGAAATCAAGCCTTCTTTTTCCCACCGGACGAGCTGCGCCTCGATGTCTTCATGGGGATCGATCCACTCCAGCACACTGTGATACAGCGTTCCGCGCTGCGCGCCGGTGATCCTTCCGGTATCCTCCGGCGGGATCGCGAGTTCCGGCTGTCCGGCGTTTTCCGAAAGGTTCCGCGGTTCAGATCCTGTTCCCCGGATCTCCAGAATATCTCTGGGATCCGGCGCGTGGTCCTGCAAAGCGGCCTGCATATGTTCCTGCTTCAGCCTGGATACGGAAACCGTCGCGTCCGTCCTGTACAGATCGTCATAAATATAGTCCGCAGTCAGGACTTCCCTGAGCCGCATTTCACCTTCCGTGTTCCGCGGAAGATCATGAAGGAGCGGACGGATCGAATGTTCCGCTTCCGGATCCATGTGGAGCTCCGTCCGGATCTCCTGAGCCAGCGCGCGGGTATCCGTGATCCTGAGACTGACCGGCATATCGTTCCGGTAGGCCCTCAGCAGCCATTCCAGCATGGAACCTGCCCCAAGGAGTTCTGAATAACTGACCGCTTCATGCGGTCTTTCCGCGTTTTCCTGAAGAAGCCGGCGGTATGCCTCCATGTCCTTTTTCTTCTTTACCGTTCCCGTCAGGTACAATTTCTCCCGGGCGCGCGTCATCGCGACGTAAAGGACCCGCAGTTCTTCTCCGCTGCTTTCTTCCGACAGTTTTTTAGAGAACGCCTTCCGCATGGGATCCGCCGTCTTCGTTCGTTCCTCAAGGTCCACCAGATCCATGCCGATCCCGAGATCCTGGTGTATCACCACGCCGGAATGCTCATCAGTCCTGTTGAAGCTTTTTCCGAGTCCGGAAAGAAAGACGACCGGGTACTCCAGCCCCTTGCTCTTATGAATGGTAAGGATCCGGACGGCATTCTCCTGTCCGCTTTCGCCGGATGCCTCACCGGAGTCCAGTTCATAGCTGTTCAGCTTGTCAATGTATCGGATGAACTGGAACACGCCGCGGTAACTGGTCTCTTCAAAATCATGCGCTTTGGAGATCAGCATCTCCAGATTCGCTTTTCTTGTGCTTCCGCCGGGCATGGCGGCTGTCATATATAAAAGACCGGTTTTCCGGTAGATCCGTCGCAGTAATTCTGAAAGAGGCAGTTCGTGCGACAGGGTCCGGAACGCGCGGATGGTCTCAAGAAACGCCCTCACCTTCTCCCTGAGTTCCTCCGGGCCGTTCTCCGCGCAGTACTTCACCGCGCCGTAAAAGCCCATACCCAGTTCCGCGGAGCGGTACCCGTTCCGGATCACCGCAAGTTCTTCCGCGGAAAATCCGAACAGCGGCGAATGCATGACCGCGGCCAGCGGGATATCGCTGAGCGGGTCGTCGATCACCGTCAGAAGATCCAGCGCCAGCCGGACCTCCAGAGAACTGTAATATCCCCGGCTGCCCTCCGTGACTGCCGGGATCCCTTCCGACGTCAGCACCTCCAGGACCTCGTCCGACCAGTTCGCGCCGGTCCTTAAAAGCACGGCGATATCGCCGTACCGAAGCGGCCGGTATCCCGGCCTGCCGTTATTGTCATTATCATAAACCGTTCGTCCGTGCGCGGGATCCATGAGCCTGCGGATCTCATGAGCGATGAGGCGCGCTTCCCATTCCACGGAGGAATAGTCAAACTCCTCCATAGCTTCCTTTTCATCCGCTTCCTCCGCCTGTTCCGGAGGCTGCTGGGCATTCTCTTCCTCCGGCCCGTCTTCCTCCGGCGTTTCCGGATCCAGATCCAGGATCAGAAGTTCCGGATCTTCCAGGAAAGGCTCTCTCCGGATCTCATCTTCCTGAGGTTCATATGGCGGATAGATCGTATCGCAGGGATTCAGCGCGCAGTCTTCATTATACGCAATGCCTCCCACGTCCTCCTGCATCAGGCTGTAGAAAAACTCATTCGCGCACGCCAGGATCTGCGGCCTGCTGCGGAAGTTCATATGCAGTTCCACCTTCTGGTATAAACTGTCGTCCTCCGTGCTGTATTCCCGGTATTTCTGATTAAAGAGTTCCGGCCGCGCCATACGGAACCGGTAAATGCTTTGTTTGACGTCGCCCACCATGAAAATGTTGGGATGTCCGCTTTCCTCCCGGGAGACCGCGTTCAGGATCGCTTCCTGGATCTCGTTGGAGTCCTGATATTCGTCGATCAGGATCTCTCTGTAATGGTCGGCGAACTGGCGCGCGGTATCTGTACGGCCGTCCGGTCCCCGGAGGATACGGAGCGCCATCCTGGAAATATCAGAAAAGTCCGCGATCATCCTGCGTTTTTTCTCTTCCAGAAAGCGTGCCGAGAATTCCCGGGAAAGCCCGACCAGCGTTTCCGCCACCGGCCGGATCTTCTGAAGCAGCCCGATCAGGGCAGGCGCGGGAAGCTGTTCCTTCGCAAGGGCCTGGATCGACCGTTTGACGCTTTCCCGGTCCTTTTTCAGCTGTGCGAAAACCGGATCATCTTTATTTGCGCCGACCGCCGCCGCCCGCACCATGTCAAAGGTGATCCCGGAAAGCGCAGGCAGCATACCGCTGTAATCCGTAAACCCGGCGGCGTCCAGGATCCTGCCCCGCTCCGCGTAAAGCAGCGGTACAAACCCCGGTACAGACACGGAAGCCGCTTCCGCGATCAGGTCCATCCGGTGCGCGGCGTCCCTGAGAAGCTTCCGGATATAGGAAAGATACCAGCGGCACCAGGCGCTCTGATCCAGTTCTTCTTCTGTTTCGATGCTGTAGCTGTCCAGGACCGCCTGGTACCAGACCTCCGGGTCCACCATGCTGTCCGTGACCTTGTAGATCCGGAGGATCAGTTCTTCGATTTTGTCATCGGTCTTCCCGGAGGATATCGTTTCGGAAAACCGCAGGAAATCCTCGTCATTATCAGCGTACCGTTCTTCCAGAAGCGCCCGGAATACGTCGCTCTGAAGCAGCCGGGATTCGCCCTCATCCGCGATCCTGAAGGACGGGTCCAGGTCGATCTTGTCATAATTGCTGCGTACCACATAACTCAGGAAACTGTCGATGGTCGTGATCTGCGCCCGGGGCAGCAGGGAAAGCTGGCGCCTGAGCTGCGTATTTTCCGGCTCCTCCGCCGCCCGGTCACGGATCGCTTTACGGATCCGGTCCCGCATTTCTGCTGCCGCAGCCTTGGTGAAGGTCACCACCAGGATCCTGTCGATATCCACCGGGTCCTCCGGATCCGTCACCATGGCCAGGATCCGCTTTGTCAGGACGGAGGTCTTTCCGGAACCTGCGGCAGCGGAGACCAGGAGATTCCGGTCTCTGTTATGAATGGCCCGAAGCTGTTCCGCTGTTAAATTCTCTGCCATATCACTGCCTCCTTATTCCTTCAGATCACTCGGGTGTCCGGTCAGATCCTGAAGTGTCTTCTGTTTCAGACGGTCCCTTTTATAGCCGTCGATCCTGTCGTCAAAGCCGCAGACGCCCTTGTAGGGGCAGTAGGTACAGCCGGTTTCCTGATCCAGCCGGTACGGGCGTACCGGGATCCGGCCGGCCGTCATGTCGCGGGAAAGGGCCAGAGCCTTTCTCCGTACAAATCCTCCGAGCTCATCAAATTCCCGTTCGGACAGTACGTTCGCCGCCTGTTTAAACTTCCCGTCTTTTTTCAGTTCCAGGCTTTTCACCACCATCGGCATTCCCTCCGGCTCCTCCGCAGTCATTCGGAGGATCTCCGGATCTCCGTTGGTCGGTCCCGTTAACGTCAGCTTATGGCGGATCTCCTCCTCCGCGCTGCGGCTGGTCCCTGCATCCACGATCGGATCATCGATATGATAATAGTATACTCCCGCAGGGACGATCTTTGCGCCGGCATCCCGGCCGCAGTATTCCCTGACGGCCTCCATATAAATAAGGAGCTGCAGCTGCAGGCCGTAGTAGATCCGCGTATAGTCCAGCTGCCGGCTTCCGGATTTGTAATCGATCACACGGGCATAGAGCTTTCCGTTTTTCTCAGCCAGATCCAGCCGGTCGATCTTCCCCCGGATATCCAGAAGCTCGGGATCCACCGTCATCTGGAACGGATACTCTGTCCTCGTGGTATCAAATGCGCCTGCGCGCCACTGGTCTGTCAATACACGCACGGTCCGGTCCATGATCCGGATCAGGCGCCCCTTCATATACCGGCTCCGCGAAGTATCCCGGAGCAGGCCCTTCTGCTCATTTTCGGCAGCATCCTCCACACTGGCGCGGACCAGGGCGTCTCTTTCCTCATCTGTGATATTTCTCCAGTCCCTGCCGCCGTCCCTCAGCTTCCGGAAAAACCGGTCCAGGCTGTCATGCAGGAGCGAACCGATATCCGTCGGGCTGATCTCATGCTCTTCCTTTTCATCCAGCATCAGCCCGTACCTGAGGAAATGGGAAAACGCGCAGCTCGCGTATTTTTCCAGCCGGCTTACGGAACCGTTGACCTGTTCCCGGAACATGAGCCTTGCCGTCTCGTCTGTCAGATGTTCTTCCCGGTACTTCATGAACAGGCTGTCCTCGATCTTTCGAAGTTCCCTGTGGTTTCCGGCCCGGGTAAACCATTGATATAATGCCTGCGACGCTTCGTCCAGTTCCTCGCTGCCGCTCTCTCTGCATCTTTCCTCTGCTTCCCTGAGCCCCGCTGCCAGTGTCAGAAGGCCCTGGGCTTCTGTACTGACATAAAGAAGCCGGTTCTCCTCCGCCTTCTCCGTGCGGAGCCGCGGAAACAGATCCTGAAGCTCCTGGAGCACGGCGGCAGGCAGAAGCGCGCGGCCGTCCGTATCTGACGCGGAATAAGTAATAAACAGGCTTTCTTTGGGTTCTGTAAAAAGAAGGTACAGATAATAACGGGAGAAAAAGCTTTCTTCCCTCGCCGTGGGAGACAGGGTCAGCCGCTTCTCCTTCAGGATCTCCCGGTCAAAATCCGAAAGCAGCCCGCCGGCAGCCTCCGTTTCCGGAAGCCTGCCGTCATTCGCGCCAAGCACAAACAGCCGCCGGACGCCGGAGAGCCTGGACCGCCGCACGTCGCCGATCACCAGACGGTCCTTGGTGGGCGGCACCATGCGGAGTCTGAGATCCGAAAGGCCGGAAGCTAAAACATCCCGGAACAGATCCGACGCCAGTGCCAGTTCTCCGAGGATCCGTTCCATCTGATCCAGAAGCTCCAGCACTGCGTCCATCGTCCCGCCGTACTCCCGGGACAGGGTGTATCTCTGTTCCCTGCGGAAGCCTTCCGACATCCGTTCCATCGCTTCCTTCGCTCCGATCTTCTGAAGGAATTCACGGATCGCCGCGCATTTTTCACCTGCGGTAAGATCCGCCTTCAGCGCCTCAGTGATCTCAGAAAGGGTTTCCAGTATCTGTTCCCGCACTTCATTCACAAAAGGCAGGCGGATCTCAGGAAAATGATGGTATCTGCCGGTCCATTCCTGCTGCCAGAGATTTTTGCCCCGGATCCCCAGCGCCCGGACGTAATTCTCGGTCTCCGCGATCCTTTCCGGAACGTCTTCGATCCCGTTTCCGAGGTATGACGTGATCAGCGGATTCTTTACAATATCAAATACCCAGTCATAGCTGAAATTCGCTTCAGGCGCGGAGAGCAGGCTCTCTACGAGAAGCACCAGCGGGTTGATCTTCAGTTCCTTCCGTTCGTCCATGAAATACGGGACGCCCGCGTCTGAAAGCTGTTCCTCCAGCTCTTCCCGGTACAGGGACGGCGTGCCGGAAACGATGGCCATATCCCGGTACCGGAGCCCGGAACGGACGCCCTTCAGGATCTCGCTCAGGATCACCTGGACCTCCGTTTTCAGATCGGCGGCACGAATGATCCGCACGCGGTCCGTCGGCTCCGTAAACTGCCGTTTCGGATAAGCAAAGATGCCGGCTTCGATACAGCGGATCTCCCCGGATACTTCCGCCTGTCCATCCGTGCCTTCGATCTCTGCCGGGACCCCCGCCGACGCGGCGATCTCTGTAAGCTCCTCCGTCATATGCGCGCCCATATAAAAAAGCGCGTCCTCTTCTTTTTCCGTTTCCGGAGTTCTGCCCTGGCCGATATCCGCAAGAAGGTGCACGTCCTTTGCTCCGGTGAGCATGACCTTCAGGACTTCATACTGAAGCGGCGTGAATCCGGTAAATCCCTCCAGCACAAACACAGTCTCTGCCAGAGGTTCCCAGCCGGAAAGGCAGCCCGCCAGGCGTTTCATCCGTTCCTCTGCCATCTCGTAGTTTTCATGCAGAAGCTTCATAAATTCATGATACAGTACGGCGATGTCCCGGAGTTTGGCCTGAAGAGGCGGATACTCTCCCAGATCCTCCGAAAACGCGCTCAGGGCTTCCGGAGAAATATTGTATTCCGCAAGCTCGCTGACCACAGACTTCAGCTCCTGAAGGAAACCCTCTCTCTTCAGATTCCGTTTCAGCGCGGGCAGCCTGTCCGCGTGCCTTTCGGCGGTCAGCCGGAGCAGCATCAGTTTTCCGGTCTCGCTGAGGATCGTCCGTTCATCCTCATGAAGATCCCGGAATACACGGTAAGAAAGACGGTTAAAGGTCAGAACGTCAATATTGGTCAGCGCATGATCCGGATGCATCCGTACCAGCGCCTCCTGCGCCGCCAGGGATGCCTGTTCCGGTACGATCAGGCAAAAACGGGTCTGCTGCTTCTCAATGGCTTCCCGGATCATCCATTGATATATATGTTCTGTTTTTCCTGAGACGGAAGATCCGTAGATCACTCGTAAAGCCACGTTTACTCCTTTCCTTCCGCGTTTTAGGTACGGCTGGTATCGGCTGGTATCCGGCCGGAGCCGGAGGTCACTCCTCCGGCTTCAGTCCAAATACCGCGTACATATTCTTCGCCCCGGGAAAGCCCATCGGCTTCGGAGCGGGGAACCGTTCCATCAGTTCCTTATCATGATCTGTCCTGAGATCCGTAACTTCATCAAAGCACATGGTCGGCACATGATCAGGGGTTACCGGCGGCCATTCCGGGATCCCGTCAAAGTTGGGATCTCCGGTTTTCGCGAACTGCACCCACGCGCCGGACACCTCATCCTCCAGTTTCTCCGATACGCCGGGGATATACTGCGCTTCAATATATGACGCGTTCCGGAACACAAAGGGCTCCTCCGCATTGTGCCAGGCGACGGTCCCGTCATTAAACGGGGACTCCAGATTAAACAGCCAGTTCCAGACCCGGCCTCCCGCGGCGGCCCTGGCCTTCGTAAACTGAATGCAGCCTCTTCTGAGACCGGTGTTGGTGTACAATACGTCCGCGTAGTTCCGGTCCGGATAGGCTTTCATGAACAGCTGTTTCATCTCCTCCGCCTGTCCGCCGAACCGTTCCCTGAGATGCGCGTCTTTGGTCTCATCATCCCAGAAGTTCTTTTTGTCATCTCCGATCTTGACGTTGAAATTGCCGTCGAACTCTCCCAGTACGGATCCTACCATCATCGGAATGTGCAGGCTTTCCTTCCGGAAGCCGTAATCCAGCGGATGGCCGAAGTAGTATTCCCCGTCTGCCTGAGGCGCCCAGCTGACTCTGCGGCCCGTTTTCTCAGTCATTACCCAGATGGCCTTCATTGCAGCGTCCGCCAGGTCATACCAGTCGATGGTTTCGATCTCTTTGATGGTCTCCCGGGTCAGGCCCAGCTGCCGCACCACCTCGTCCGCCATATCCAGCGTGTCCTGTACGCGCGCTTCCGCAAGCTCCCGGGATCCCGCGCCGGTCGGGCCGCCGGACTCCATAATGGCGCGGTGGAACAACCCGTCCGCCGCCGGGGTCTGAAGCATTGCCAGAACTTTCGCGCCGCCGCCGGACTGTCCGAAGATCGTGACGTTCCCCGGGTCGCCGCCAAAATTTTCAATATTGTCATGCACCCACTGAAGGGATGCCACCAGGTCCGCCAGGCCCGCGTTTACGGAATTCTTATATTCTTCCCCGTAATTCGCGAGATTCAGATATCCAAGCACATTCAGCCTGTGGTTTACGGAGACAACCACCACGTCCTTGTCCGCAGAGAGATTCTCGCCGTCATACGCCAGAAGCTCCACGGAAGAACCGGAAAACCAGCCGCCGCCATGGAACCAGACCATCACCGGCTTCTTCGCCGTTTTCTCAAGGCTTTGGGTCCAAATATTCAGATACTGGCAGTGTTCGTCCTGCGGATAGAAAAAATGCGGGACGATGTACTGGTCATGGGGGATCGGCGTATTCAGTTCATCACAGACGTAGCCGTAATTATAGGCTTCCCGGATGCCCTCCCAGGGCTCCACCGGTTTCGGCATGTGGAAGCGTTCCGCGTCCGCGTACTTAATGCCGCGGAAAATATACGTGCTTCCGGTCTTTAAACCCCGGAGTTTTCCGCTTTTCGTTTCAGCCACAGGATCATCATAGGTGCAGATGACCTGCCGGTTCAGATTCTTCATATACATCGCGCGCACCTCCTTACAGACTCTGCCGCGGGCCGCCGCCCAGCTTCACCAGGCCTTTGCGCGCGTTCGTGGCAGGCATTACGCCGCGAAGCGGCAGGAGTTCCATCAATTCATCGTCATGATGGAAGGCCGGGTACGTCTCTTCATCAAAAATCATACACGCGCCGTTTTCACGCGTGGCCGGAGTCCAGATCCGCATACCCACATGATTCGGATCCCCGGTCTTCGCGAACGCCACCCAGGCGCCGGTCATGATATCCTGCAGCCGCTCGGATACTCCCGGAATGTAGGAGGCCTCCAGATAATTCGCGTTATGGAACATATAGGCTTCTTCCGCGTTATGCCAGGCGATGGTGCCGTTATTCAGCGGGCACTCCAGGGCAAATACCCAGTTATATGCCGGCGCGCAGCCCTGCCCGGCGCGGAGGAACGCGTAATCCCTGGACGCGGTCCTGCAGCTCTTATTGGTAAACAGACAGTCCACCTTGCGTTTCATGGGATATGCTTTCAGATAAGCGGCCGCGATCTCCTGTCCCTTGTCTCCATGGATCTTTTCGATCAGGCTGTCCACAAACGCGTCGTCCCAGTCATTCTTTGACCCTTCCGCGAACACATTATTATAGTTCTGGTCGAACTCGCCCTGAACAGAGCCAACCAGGACCGGGATATGCTTCGTCTCCTCACGGAAAGGATTATACAGGCCGGAGCCCATGAAATAATCATCGTCCTTTACCGGCGCCCAGGATACCCGGCGTCCCAGCATTTCAGAGATCTCCTGCTCTGCTTTCCTCGCGGCCCGCGCCAGCTTGTAGTACGGGATCTTTTCGATCTCTTCTATGGTCTCACGGGTAAGTCCCAGGTTTTTCACCACCAGGTCCGCCAGCGCCTGCGCGTCCTTCTGAAGCCTGTCCGATCCGCCCGCGAAAAGCCCGCTCTGGATGGACGCCTTATGATACAGGCCGTCCGCTGCCGGCGTCTGCAGAAGTGAATCCACCTTTCCCCCGCCGCCGGACTGCCCGAAGATCATCACGTTCCCGGGATCTCCGCCGAATCCGGCGATATTCTCCTGCACCCACTGAAGCGACGCCACCAGGTCCGCCTGGCCCAGGTTTCCGGTATACTTATATTTCTCCCCGTAGCCGGACAGGTCCAGATAGCCGATGCAGTTCAGGCGGTGATTGACCGATACCACCACCACGTCGCCGAATTCCGCGAGCTCCATTCCGTCATACGCGTACAATTCAATAGAAGAACCCGTCGCGTAGCCTCCGCCGTGGAACCAGACCATTACCGGACGCTTCGCGCCTGTATCGATATGTTTCGTCCAGATATTCAGGTTCAGGCAGTTCTCATCCTGGATGTAATGATAGTGCGGTACGTTATATTCATCATGCGCGATCTGTGTATTGATCTCCTTGCAGACAGGACCGTAAATGACCGCTTCCTTCGTGCCTTCCCACGGGGTCACTTTCCGCGGCATTTCATACCGCGCGGCTTCCGCGTACTGTACGCCGCGGAATATGAACACGTCCTCCTCCAGAAGGCCTCTGAGCCTTCCGGCTTTCGTCTCCACCACCGGATAATCGTGATTGGAGATGACTGCTCTCGTCAGTTTTCTCGGATACATAAACGCTCCCTTCCCTCTTCCCGGACCATCGGTTCAGGAATTGCTTCCGTTCGTTTTTAACTCGCTTCCCGCGGCATGCGCCGCCGGCCTTTCACAGTGTATATTTCCGATAATATCATTATAGTGTTCCGCGCGGATTTTGGCAATTACGGATTCCTCCGCCCGTCCGCGGCCGCGCATCATATTTGCAGTGACTTTTCACGGATCTTGTGCTATGCTGTATCATGTATAGAAATGCTGTGAAGGAGGATTTTTATGTACAGCTATAAAACACGCGGCACCTGTTCGAGAGAGATCCAGCTGGAAATTGATGATAACACCATTACAAGCTGCCGGTTCATCGGCGGCTGCAACGGCAACACACAGGGTGTTTCCGCTCTGGTAAAAGGCATGGACGTAGATGAAGCGATCCGCCGTCTGAAGGGCATCGACTGCAACGGAAGAGGCACTTCCTGTCCGGATCAGCTGGCAAAAGCGCTGGAAAGCTATAAGGCAGCAGTATAATTATGGGAAAAACGATCGTTCTGACCGGCGGCGGAACCGCCGGCCACGTCACACCGAATCTCGCGCTTCTTCCGGGACTCAGGGAACGCGGGTTTGATATTCATTACATCGGATCTTATAACGGAATAGAAAAAGACCTGATGGCTAAGGCCGGCGTGGATTACACCGGCATCTCCACAGGAAAGCTCCGCCGGTATCTGAGCAAGGAAAACATCAAGGATATCGGCAATGTCATGCGCGGCATCAGTGAAGCAAGAAAGGTCATCCGCGAGCTTCAGCCGGATATCGTTTTCAGTAAGGGCGGCTATGTATCTGTTCCGGTCGTCCGGGCAGCCGCCATGCGCCATATCCCGGTCATTATCCACGAATCGGACATGACTCCGGGCCTCGCGAATAAGCTCTGCTATTCCGCCGCTGCAAAGATCTGCTGCAACTTCCCGGAAACGCTGAAGCTGCTGCCGAAGGACAAAGCCGTACTGTCCGGCTCCCCCATCCGTGAAGAACTTCTTTCCGGTACCCGGGAAGCGGGACTGGCCTTTACGGGACTTTCCGGTGAGAAGCCTGTGCTTCTCATGATCGGCGGAAGCTCCGGCGCGAGGAACCTGAATGAGCGCCTCCGTTCATCCCTGGATACGCTCCTTAAGACCTTTGACGTGGTGCATCTCTGCGGGAAGGGCAATCTGGACGAAGCCATCAGGCGGCCGGGCTACCTGCAGTATGAATATATCAGCGATGAACTGAAAGACCTGTTTGCCATGGCGGACGTGGTCTTCTCCCGCGCAGGCGCGAATGCCATCTGCGAGCTTCTGGCTCTCCGGAAGCCGGCGCTTTTGGTTCCCTTGTCCAAAGCGGCCAGCCGCGGGGATCAGATCCTGAATGCCAGGTCCTTTGAGGCCCAGGGTTTCTCCATGGTCATCGAAGAAGAGGAACTGACGGATGACAGCCTGATCCGGGGGATCCTGTCCCTGTACGAAAACCGGGAGCAGTACATCGCGAAGATGGCGGAAAGCGCGCAGGCAAACGGCGTAAATGTGATCCTCGGACTGATCGATGAACTGACGGCTAAATAACGGCAAGAAAAACACGCGCCCTCCGGGCGCGCCATGATAAAAATACCGGACTGCTTCTGCAGTCCGGTGTTTTTTATCAGATCAGTTTTACAGCATTTTTGCCAGTACCTCGTCCAGTTCATCTCCGGAGGGTTCCGTCGGCACCCATCCGCCCAGCATGGGACCGTTTTCATATCTCGGGATCACATGGATGTGGAAATGCGGTACCGTCTGTCCCGCGGCTTCTCCGTTATTCTGGATAACGTTGAAGCCCACTGCCCCCAGGCGTTCCTTCTGAAGCATTCCGATCCGCCGCGCCGCCATCATCAGCTTGCCGGCAAGTTCCTCGTCCATTTCTGACAGATCTTTTCTGTGCTCCCTCGGCAGGATCAGTGTATGTCCCGGCGTTGCCGGATTTATGTCCAGCATGGCGATGCAGTTTTCATCTTCATAAACTCTTCTGGACGGGATCTTCCCGTCAATGATCATGCAAAAGATACAATTATCCATTCCATATCCCCCTTCACTTCTCCGTGTCCGTTACGGCACGGGAAATCATCTTGCATCAAGAACTTCCTTAGTTATATAATAAACCCGAAGGAAACGCAACATCTTTCGTTATGAAGCACCAGAGACTGCGCAGAAAGAAAGGAGCATTCTATGAAAGTCGTAGCTGTACTCGGAAGCCCACATCCGGACGGACCTTCCTCCACGATCGCCAAAGAAGTGATCCGCGGCGCGAAGGACGCGGGACATGAAGTCGTGATCTACCAGATCGACGATATCGATTTTAAAGGCTGCAGAGGCTGCGGTTACTGCAAGCAGCACGATGCGGACTGCATTCTGGACGACGGACTGAAGCCGTACTGGAAGGATCTGCATGAATGCGGCGCGCTGATCGTTTCCGCGCCCAACTATGCCTCCAACGTCCGCGGAGATATGATCACTTACATGAACCGCCACTATTGCCTGTTTACCATAAAGGATGGCAATTTCACCCTCCGCATCCATCCGGGCATCAAGCTGGTGGGGATCTTCTCCCAGGGAAACAGCGACCCGGAAGCATACATGGATAATTACAAATGGTTCCTGGGGGACTTCCAGAACCGGGCAATGGAACTTCAGGATATTCTGGTCCATACCGGCGGCATGCCGCTGGATCCGGATTCGGAGATCATGACAAAGGCATACAAACTCGGAAAGGAACTGTAAATTACGCGCAGCGCCGGAGCCTCCGCCCCGGCGCTGTTTCTTTTCGGTTTCTCATCTGTGTCCCTGTCAGTCTTCCGCCATATGGCGGATCCTTCTGATCTCCGGCATTTCCGGAAATCCGTAAAACTCCCGGGCATTTTCCCCGAGGATCAGCTCTTTCTCTCTCTCAGTAAGCGCGTCGCTTTTCTGAAGGAAGTCCAGGCTCATCAGGTAAGTAATGGCTGTCATGGTCCGCGGATAATCGCTGCCCCACATCAGTTTCTCCGCACCCACCAGGTCAATGGCCGTACGGAAGGCCTGCACCGCGCCGGGATACGGATAGAACTCGTCGTTATACAGCCAGGTAATGCCGCCGGATTCGATCCTCACATTCGGAAGCTCCGCCAGGCGGATCTGGGAAAGCCAGTCAGAACGGCCGGCCATACCGAAATGGCCGATGGCGATCCTGAGATCCGCGTATTTTTCCGCAAGTTTGCGGAGCGCCCCGGTCTGGGCGCTGCCTTCCGCAAGGTCGATCAAAAGGAACTTTCTCTTCTCCTCCGCGCAGGCAAATACCGCTTCATGTTTCCAGAGATCCTGCGTAAGAAGCCTGCCGGCGCAGATCTTGATTCCCGAAAAGCCTTCGGTCTCCGGCGCCTTGCCTTCCTCGTACAGACTGGACACTTTCAGGCGGCCCGGGAAACGCTCTTCCATTCCCCGGAGATAATCATTCTGCGAACCGTCGATCTGCTCCTGCGTCACGACCGCCGCATTTACGCCCGCAAAATCCATATTCGAAAGCAGGATCTCCGCCGGATTTTCTCCGGAAATCAGATACGGAGGCAGCATCTGGCGCACTTCCCCGCCAAAGTCCGCCCGTCCGCCGGAAAGTCCGCGGACCGGTTTCCCGTTTACGATCCCGTTCTGCACCTTCCAAAGGTGTGTATGCGCGTCAATGATCATATTTTTCCTCTTTACTCTTCTCCGCTGTAAAACCGGATCAGGACCTTGCTGAGGGACCCGTCGTTATGCACCAGCGCGTCAAACGCCTCCTGGCACTGCTCAAACGGGTATACCGCGCTCACCATCGGCAGCGGATCCACGCTGCCCTCGGCCACCAGGCTGATCAGTTTCCGGAAATCCTCCG
>CADCQD010000030.1 GCA_902803485.1 uncultured Eubacteriales bacterium
AGATCCGCCCCCTCATAGACCGCGCCTTTGGCGAACAGATTCTCCACAAAAAAGACTCTCCGCCGGTAGCACAGCTTTTTCAGGAATTCCACGCCCCATTTCTGGCAGTTGTCCATGCCTCTTCCGGAAAGGAATACGCTGGATACCTGTTTCCTGGAAAGCACCCGTTCTACGCAGTTGGTCATAATGGAATCCGCCATGCGCCTTCCCGCTTCCGTTTCGATGATATTCGGTTTAAATCCTTCGTCCAGAAAGGACCGCCGCGCGACTGCGGCATTCGGCTGCTGGCCGCGGAGCATGTTCATCTCGTAATAGCTCAGGCACTCGTCAGAAAGATCGAACAGAACGGAAATATTCGTCCAGAGATCCTTCGGGCGGCTCATGACATAATACAGAAAACTTTCCGTATGGCTGATGATCCGGATCTTTTTCCGTTCGATGCCCAGGCGCTTGACACAGCGTACCACCGCGTCCATGACCTGCGGATTCAGTTCCTGCATTGAAAAAACGAGCATGGATACTTCCCGGGTCTCCAGGTCCCGGAAAAGGATCTGAAGCGTTTCATCCAGGAAATGAAACAGAAGCTCCTCCGCCGAATAGCTGACGCCTTCAAAGGTCGCGCTTCCTCCGATACTTACCAGCCGGAGCAGCTTATCCACGATGGCGCCGCTTCCCAGAAGCGCGGTCTCATACGCCTCCTCGCCCACGAGCCAGGTATCCTCGCCTTTTTTCTTGCATATGGAATTATGGATCAGATACGGGTTTTCCTCATCAGAAAACGCAAGATCCGCCGGTTCGTCGTGATAATTCACGAAATAGCTGATCCGGCAGTAATCATTGCATAGATCATACCCGATGACGAGTCCCTGTTCCATCATACACCTCATATCTGCACCCGTTTTCCGGGCGCGGTTACTGTTTGAAAATATCTTCGATCATTCCGTCCTTCAGAAGGATCCTGCGGATCTCCGCTTCGCCTTCTGAAAGAGGCTTCTTTTCGACACACGCGGAAAGCTTATCTGCGTCTTCCATGCGGCTGCCCGCGCTGAAATCAGTATTCTGAAGCGTGACCACCGGTCCCTCGGTTTCCTCCGTCCTGCCGTCCTCATACTGGACCGAATAATAATAATTGATCCATTCCGCAGGGTACAGGACCACGCTCTTTGCGTAAATGGGTCCGTACATATGGCTGAGAGACCGCTGGAAAAAGCGCCGGCCCGGGAAAACCGTACCCACGACAGCAGCTGAACTTACATGATCTCCCCTGAATTCCAGGAAGACCCTGCCCTCAAGTTCTTCCGGCAGCCTGAAACGCTTTCCAAGCTCTGAATAGCACGCGAGGACCATGCCCTCGTCCAGAGCCCGCCGGAGAAGATAGGCCACATTCCTGCGGTCGTCCTCCGTGATCCCGCGGTCTGTTTCCGCGTACCAGGTAAGAAGCGCAAGCACAGATACCATGGACAGCTCCTTGGTATGCGTCCTGAGCGCCTCGGATTCCGCGTCCGTCAGCTTATGCTTCTTCAGAAGATATCCGTCGCTTCGAAGCACCAGATACGCGCGGAACAGTTCATCATCCCAGTAGGCCTCGCTCATGAACCAGTCAAAGCAGGTCTCGATCCCTTTCAGCTGATTCGTATAGATCATCTGAGTCATCGTACGGATGACCATATCTCCGGTAGGTATATGCTTTTCACGCAGTGATCTCAGGACCGTACGCATATCTTCCGTGCCGGAGTTCAGGCAGCTGCCCAGATATTCCAGCGCGCGGTTGTCCGCTTTTCCCTTTTTGTACAAGGTATAGCAGAGATATACCAGATCATCGTCTTCCGCGTCCCCCTGCCGCGTGAGGATCGGCCGGAGAAGCATCGACTTCTGTTTTTCCGATAGCGGCTCAAAGCCGGTCATCTTTCCCCGTTTCAGTGCGGAATCCACGAAGCCCGAACTGATCAGTGCTTCCATCACGTCCGCTCTTCCCTGCTTTGTCATCTCCGCAAGGTCCGCGTCCAGAAGGAATGTGGAAAAGTCCTCGCTGTTCTTACCGGCGGCCAGCGCGTAAGCCGCAAGCTCCGCGTAGAGATATGCCCTGAAATACTCATCCAGGTTCTGGTCCCGGATCACAGCCTTCGCCACCGCCTCTTCCCTGTCGTTCGTAATGCCTTCCCGGAGCACCGGATCCAGGCCCGAAAGCAGGGTAAACACGGAGTTTTTCACATAAAGAAGGCATTTCGCCCGAAGTTCCTCATAATCAAACAGCAGTTCGGAGGTAAGCTTCGGATCCGCCATTCTGAAGCCCGCCGTATCTTCTACGGCATAGATCACTTCGTCACTGAAAACCGGCACCAGG
>CADCQD010000031.1 GCA_902803485.1 uncultured Eubacteriales bacterium
ATGATCCGGCCGGGGCCGATGAATTCCGGAAAAATACCGGTGGTATTCTTACGGATCCAAGAAGCAGTGGCGGATTTATATATTTTGTGTATAATAGAAGAAACGCAACTCTTTTCAAGAGAGATACCGCCGGCCCGTCCGGACAGAAAAGGGAGGATCTATGGGTAGAAAATCGATCAAGGCGAATAAAAACATTTACCAGCTGAGCCGGGAGAAACAGGGACTGACACGGGAGGCCGCCAGTGAGCTGATGGTCTATATTTCCGATGACCGTATCGAGAAGATCGAAAGCAGCAAGTCTCTTCCCCATCCGGAGGAGATCATGACGATGGCGGACTGCTATAAAAACGCGGCGCTCTGCAATTACTACTGCTCCAATGAATGCCCCATCGGCATGAAGTATGTGCCGGAACTGGAGCTGAAGGAGCTTCCCAGCATCACGCTCGAGGTGCTGAATTCCCTGAACCAGCTGCAGAAGAAAAAAGACCGGATGATCGAGATCGCCGTGGACGGTAAGATCAACCCGGATGAAAAGAAGGATTTTGAAGAGATCATGAGCGAGCTTCAGCGGATGGCGATTTCCGCGAATACGCTCCGCCTCTGGCTGGATCAGGCTGCTGCGGAATCGGAAGGAGAAGACTGATGTTTCTGGCAGATCAATGGAAAGATTACGAAGTCCTGGACGCTTCCTGCGGAGAGAAGCTGGAACGCTGGGGCAAATATATTCTGATCCGTCCGGATCCCCAGGTCATCTGGCAGACGGAGAAACGGGCCCCGGGCTGGAAAAAGCCGAACGCACACTACCACAGAAGCAGCAAGGGCGGCGGTTCCTGGGAGTTCTTTGACCTCCCGGATGAATGGCAGATCTCATACCGGGAGCTGCGCTTTCATCTGAAGCCTTTTTCGTTTAAACATACCGGGCTTTTCCCGGAGCAGGCGGTGAACTGGGACTGGTTCTCCGGACTGATCCGGAAAAGGAGGGCTGAGGGGCGTGAAGTTTCTGTCCTGAATCTGTTTGCTTATACGGGAGGCGCTACACTGGCCGCGCTTTCCGCCGGCGCTTCAGTTACACACATCGACGCGTCGAAAGGCATGGTGGGCTGGGCGCGGGAGAATGCGGCAAGCTCCGGACTTTCGGATAAACCTGCCCGGTATCTTATTGACGACTGCCAGAAGTTTGTGGAACGGGAGATCCGCCGCGGCAGAAAATATGACGCGGTGATCATGGATCCTCCTTCTTACGGCAGGGGCCCGAAGGGCGAGATCTGGAAGATCGAGGATACCCTGCATCCACTGGTACGTCTTTGTACTGAGATCCTCTCGGACGACCCGTTATTCTTCCTGCTGAATTCATACACCACCGGGTTCGCGCCGGCGGTCCTCAGTTATATCCTGGGGGTGGAACTGGTCTCCCGCTTCGGCGGCCATGTGGACAGCCAGGAGGTGGGGCTTCCTGTTGCGGAAACCGGACTGGTCCTGCCCTGCGGCAGTTCCGGGCGATGGGAAAAATGAATATTTGTTCATTTTGTGCAATAATTATTTGATAAATCGTTAATTTTCTGCTTGATTTTCCCCTTGTTTCGTTGTATACTCTCGATAAATATTCAATTTGCCGTTTGCCGAGTATATATACACCGGCTGGCAGTTTCCGGAAACATTTCCGAATTGATCGCTAAAAACATCACAGAGGGGGAAAAACATGATGAAGAAATTTGCAGCACTTCTTTTAAGCGCATTGCTGGCGCTTGCAGCGCTTTCCGGCTGTGTGACCGTATCCACAGGTGACGGCGGATCACAGGCACAGGAAGAGCAGGGAGCCCAGGAAGAACAGGCCGCGGCAGTTACCGCAAAAGTCATTGATATTGAGCTGACACAGGAAGAATACGCGTACGGCGTAGATAAAGACCAGCCGGAACTTCTGGAAAAGGTCAATGAAATGATCGCTGAACTGAATGACAGCGGCACATTTGATGAGATCTGCAATCACTATTTCGGCGACGGCACGCCTGTGGCCGTGAAGAGCGCGGAACTGGATCCCTCAAAGGATCAGCTGGTGGTCGCGACCAATGCGGCATTCGAGCCCTTTGAATATATGGTCGGTGAAGATTATTACGGCGTTGACATGGAGATCGCGCAGTACTTCGCGGATCAGCTGGGACTGGAACTTGTGATCAGCAATATGGAATTCGCTGCTGTCTGCCTGTCCGTAGGCGAGCACAAATGCGATATCGCCATGGCCGGCCTGACGGTAAAGGAAGACCGTAAAGCCTATGTGGATTTCTCTACTTCGTACTACAACGCGGCTCAGAAGCTGATCGTCCTGAGCACGGATACTTCTTTCGACGACTGCAAGACGGCAGCCGACGTGGAAGCAAAACTGGCTGAATTTGACAGTTCCGTCAAGGTAGGCGTCCAGAACGGCACCACAGGCCAGTTCTATATGGAAGGCGACGAGGACTGGGGATTTGACGGATTCAACGCTACCTGCGTACCTTACAGCAACGGATCGCTTGCGGTCATGGATATGCTGAACGGCAACACCTCTTATGTAGTCATTGACTCCGCGCCCGCGAAGTGCATTACAGACGCGATCAACGCGATGCGCTGATCCGGCACGCCTGAGAGCCGGCATTTACAAAAAGCATCAGGGGGCACCTGGCCGTGCCCCTTTTAGTTTTTATTCTGATGTGCCGGAAGATGGTTCTCCCGGTTCGTCCGCCGGAAGGCAGCCCTCCCGGTTCATCCCATAACCAGACACCTGAAAAGGAAAGGTAACTCATGCTCGCGAAGATTCAGAAATTTATTGAATACTTTATTACTTACAGGGGCTATGTAAAGGTCCTGCTGGGCCTGAAGAATACCATCATCATCGCTGTCATCGGCCTTCTGATCGGCATCGTCATCGGCACGGTGATCGCGACCATCCGTGTAGTACCGAAATATAAAGTACTGCCCCGGGTCCTGGATAAATTCTGCGATTTCTACGTCGCTTTGTTCCGGGGAACGCCCATCGTCGTTCAGCTGCTGGTCTTCTATTACGTTTTCTTCCCTCTCATCGGGGTACAGATCACCAGCGTCAATGTTTCGATCCTGGTATTCGGCCTGAATTCCGGTGCCTATGTCTCTGAGATCATGCGCTCCGGCATCCAGAGCGTCGACCCGGGACAGATGGAGGCCGGCCGGGCCCTGGGTCTCAGCTTCTCCAGGACCATGTGGAAGATCGTCATCCCGCAGGCGGTGAAAAATATCCTGCCTACACTCGGCAATGAATTCATCGCCCTCATCAAGGAGACTTCGGTCATCAGCTTTGTAGGCGCGGCGGACCTGTACGCGGCCTTCAACTACATCGGCTCCAACAGTTATGAATTCATGGTTCCGTTCCTGGCAATGGCGCTGATCTACATCATCCTGGTGCTGTTCATTACGCTCTTGATCCGGCTGATGGAAAGGAGGCTGGCGGTAAGTGATAGACGTCATTAATCTGAAAAAGAATTTCGGTGAAAAGGAAGTGCTGAAGGGCATTGATCTCCACGTAGACAAAGGAGACATCATCTGCATCGTCGGGCCCTCGGGCTCCGGCAAGTCCACCTTTCTCCGCTGCGTGAACTGTATGGAAGACCCGACAGACGGCCAGATCATTTTTGACGGGGTCAATATCGCGGATATGAGTGTGGATATCAATATCCACAGAAGAAAGATCGGCATGGTCTTCCAGCATTTCAATCTGTTCAATAACATGACCGTACTGGAAAATATCATGCTGGCTCCGGTGATCTACGGGATCAAAGACATGCGCGCGGCCAAAAAGGCAGGAAAGCTTCAGGCAAAAAAGACCCGTGCCGAGGTGAAGGAAGAATGCAGGAAAGAAGCTATGGAACTTCTTGCGAGGATCGGGCTTCAGGACTTCGCGGACGCTTACCCCTCCACCCTTTCCGGCGGCCAGAAGCAGCGCGTGGCCATCGCCCGGGCGCTGGCCATGAAGCCGGAAGTGATCCTCTTTGACGAACCTACCTCCGCGCTGGATCCCGAGATGGTAGGCGAGGTGCTGGACCTGATGCGCCGGGTCGCGAACGCCGGCATGACCATGCTGATCGTGACTCATGAAATGGGCTTCGCCCGCGAGGTCGCGAAAACCGTCCTTTTCATGGACGACGGCAGGATCCTGGAAACCAACGAGCCGAAGGCTTTCTTTAACGAGCCGAAGAACCCGCGGCTTAAGGATTTCCTTTCCAAGGTACTGTAAAAAATCGTAATAAAAAGCCCCATTCTGATCATGGGCCGGATCTCTGTCCGGATCATGATCAGGATGGGGCTTGATCATTTACTATTCCTCTGTAAATTCATATCTGACCCATAAGCCGCTGCGGTCTGCCTTTATAATAAGCGTCCCGTCCTGTTCTTCCGTTACCTCCAGCGTGCAGCAGGGCTCCAGCTTCTGAACATACATAACCGGATCATCTGTGGCAACTGTCCGGATCTCACTTCTGAACGGACGCCTTCCGCCACAGGTCGGCTGCTGTTCCTGGATCACCACTTCATACGTCTTCATATTCTCACCTCCGGTAAAGGCTGTCCATTCCTTCCGGTATCCTGCGCTTTGTTATACGCTTCTGTGCACACCTTTTCCCAGATACCAGGCGTCATCCCTGGGGATCCAGTCCATGAATGCTTCGATCTCCCTGTTCCAGAACCGCCATTCATGCTTGTAACCTGCGCCTTCGACCCACGTCACGTCAAAGCCCATCTTTTTGAATTCCGCGCAGCTTGCTTTCAGATTCTCAAAGCCGCCGTCTTCATCTCCGCAGGCCATGTAGATCGGGATCCTGCGGTCTTCTTCCGCGCACTTTGCAGCCTGATACTCAATATCATATTCCGTTTCCGAAGTACCCGGCACCCGCTGCGCGCCACGCCGGAATCCGCCGCCGGAGAAAGCGCCGATGGCGCGGTATTTTTTACTGTCCTTCAGTCCATGGATCATGGCGCCGAAACCGCCCATGGAAAGGCCTGCGATATAGCTCTCCTGCGGGTCCTTGCTGATGGGGAAATATTCCGTCACAAATTCCGGGATCTCCTCGGAAAGGAATTCATAATAGCGTTCCTGGATGTCGAAATTCTCCCGGCCGGACTCCACATTGATGTAGGATTTATTCTCGCCGGAGATCATTACCACCGCAATGTTCCGTTCTTCCGCGAACATTTCCACGCCGGTATAAGCATTCCAGATGGCGTGGTTGTTGCCGTAGCCATGAAGAAGATAGATCACCGGGAATTTTGCCTTCAGCTTATGCGACGGGTTTTCACCCATCATCTCCTGGAAGACCATGCTGGGCAGGACCACGGTAATATCCACTGCCCGGCGGAGCTTGTGCGAAAGAAAATTCACTGTCAATTTTGCCATATGCGCGCCTCCGTTTCAAATTTTGTTGCTTCTATTATATCTTATCTCCGCAATTTATCAAGCGCTTCATCTCCTGACGGATGCGGGACATCAGTACGCCGCAGGCATACCAGACAGTCTCGTAATGCATATAAAGAAGCACGTTTTTATCCCAGAAGATCTGGATCTGCGGGCCGAATTCATCATCGGAATTCCAGAACCGGAGCATTACCCTAAGTCCGTCAAATACGTCGATATACGCGGAGAAGTCTCCGCCCGCAGTCTCCTGTCCGTTCAGTGCTTCCGCCGCGGCGCGCAGTTCCTCCGTATGGTGGTCAAACAGGACCGCTTCCCGTTGATAGAACCCGTTTCCGCCGAGTCCCGCGCCGGAAGTCATAAGCGGCGACAGGCTTTGCGTCAGCACGTATTCTCCTGAAGGAGCCGCCTCCGGTTTTGACCAGGAAAGCAGGTCGTACACAGTCATCGCCTCATTGAAATCGCCCTCGCGAAACCTGCCGTCTTCCGCGCATTCCACCCTGCCGGTCTTCCGCCCGATCCGGCAGGCTCTGCCGAAAAACAAAAAACGCAGGTATTCCGCGTCTCTGTTCAGGTGAAAACGTTCGATGATCTTTTCCTGATCGTACCGCAGAAACTCCTCCTGCATTTTATGTTTTGTTATTTCATAATTCGAATCCATTCAGAAGCTCCATCCGTACGTAAGGAATACCATCCCTCCTGCAGGCATCCGCATGCCGCTCATTTCTGTCAAAACGTCTTACAGGATCCATTTATCTGTGGGCGTCGGTTCCGGATAACCCCAGTCTTCATCCGCTGCTGCCGCCACCAGTGTAAAGCCGTTCTTTTGCAGCACCTGTGCCGACGCGCGGTTTTCCACCATGGTACTTGCCGTGATGATGTCAATATCCGTCTCTTCCTGCAGATATTTCAGCATCATCCGGAGCGTTTCCGTCGCGATCCCCTTTCCCCAGTAAGCCTTTAAAAGCCGGTAGCCTACACTGATCTTATGATATTCGTCCCGGTATCCATAATATTCCGCCAGGCCGCAGAATTCTTTCGTATCTTTCAGATAGATCCCCAGTATGATGGACTCCTGAAAACACTCCGTATACAGGCGGCGGATCACCTCATGCGCGTCCGCGTATTTCTGTTCAAACAGAAATGTGGGAAGATAGCGGTAGACCTCGGGGTCCCGCGTAAATGCCTGCAGGGCCTCCGCGTCCTTTTCCTCTACCTTTTTCAGGATCAGGCGTTCACTTTGAAGATAGGGGATCTCTGAGAATAATTTCTTCACGCTGCCCTCCGTTAAAACCTTCACTTTATTCATTTCATGACCTGTGCTGCCACGCGCGGGACAGATCCGGATCTTTTACCGGTTATCCACCTTTTCCGGCATCATATCATGATAGCGCATGCGGTCCCAGGCCACGTCTTCCCAGCGCGTCCCCGGTTTTCCGTAATTGCAGTAAGGGTCGATGGAAAGGCCTCCCCGGGGAAGAAATTTGCCCCAGACCTCAATGTACTTCGGATCCATCAGGCTGATCAGATCCTTCATGATGACGTTGACTACGTCTTCGTGGAAATCTCCGTGATTTCTAAATGAAAACAGATACAATTTCAGGGATTTGCTCTCTACCAGCCGTTCATCAGGCACATAGGAAATATGCACCGTCGCAAAGTCCGGCTGCCCGGTAATAGGGCAAAGGCTGGTAAATTCCGGGCAGTTGAATTTAACAAAATAATCATTGCCGGGATGCTTATTGCTGAAGGTCTCCAGCACAGAAGGATCATACTCCGAGGAATACGCCGTACCGTTGCTTCCGAGCTTCGTCAGATTCTCACGCTCTCTCATATACTTCTCTCTTTCTCTATATCTTCTGCTTCTGTACGCGGCGAGATCCTGCGCGCCAGATACATAAACGGCGTATCCATGAGCGCCACGATCGCCTTGAACACATAAGTCGTGATCAAAATGCTGATAAATACCTTGTTCGGATAAACACCCCAGAAGGCAACAAACACAAAGATCACGGTATCCACCGCCTGGCTGGTCAGTGTACTTCCGTTATTCCTGAGCCACAGCTTTCCCCGGCCGTTCCCTGTCTTGCTCCAGATCAGATGATACATAAATACGTCCAGGTTCTGACTGACAATAAAGCCTGCAAGGCTTGCGATCGTGATCCTGGGCACCAGGCCAAAGACCACCTTCAGGCTCTCATTGATATAGTCACTTGCGTTTGGTTTGAACCACAGGATCATCTGTGTTCCGAACAGCCACAATAGCATCATTGTAAAACTGTAAGCGACCGCGCGGGAC
>CADCQD010000032.1 GCA_902803485.1 uncultured Eubacteriales bacterium
AACGGGCAGATCCGGAGGCGCATATGGATGAGAAACAAAGAAAAAAAATGGCCCGCGTGCCGTTCAAAAAAGTTATAAAAAAGCACTGGATGCTGCTGCTGATGCTGGCATTTCCGGTGATTTATGTATTTGTTTTTTCGTACATCCCGATGAGCGGCATTGTGATGGCGTTCAAAAACTACAACTACAACGGCGGTATTTATTTCTCACCGTGGAACGGACTCGCAAACTTCCGCGCGCTCCTGATCGCAAAGAAGCTCGGGCCGGTCACGAGAAACACACTGCTATACAATATTGTTTTCATTTTCCTCGGAACCGTGCTGCAGGTCGGCTCGGCGATCCTTCTGAACGAGATCGGAAGCAAGGTTTTCAAGAAGACCGCTCAGGCCTTTATGTTCCTGCCGTATTTCATTTCCTGGGTTGTGGCCGGCGCGATCATGTACAATGTTTTCAACTATGAGCGCGGGATTATGAACCAGGTCATTACGGGTCTCGGCGGGAATCCCTTCGACCTCTACAACAAGCCGGGTGCCTGGCCTTTTGTCCTGACCTTCCTGAAGATGTGGAAAGGCACGGGCTACGGATCCGTCGTTTACCTCGCTGCGATCACCTCGATCGATCAGGAGATGTTCGAAGCGGCGTCGCTTGACGGCGCGAATGCCTGGCAGAAGGTGCGGTATCTGACGATTCCTTCTCTGGTTCCGACGATTGTAACGATGACACTGCTTGCGATCGGCGGCATTTTCCGCGGCGATTTCGGCCTGTTCTACCAGACGGTGAAATCATCCGCACTGCTCGAGCCGGTAACGGACGTCATCGATACCTATGTGTTCCGGCTGCTGATGTCCTCCGGCAAGGTCGGCGTCTCCGCAGCCGCGGGTCTGTATCAGTCGATTCTCTGCCTGATCACGATCAGCCTCTGCAACGCCGCAGTCAAAAAGATCGACCCGGATTACGCATTGTATTAAGAGGGGGAATAAACCATGGATGAGAAAGAATTTGTAAAATCCAGGACTTACCGGAAGCTCAGCGCGGATGTGGTTTCGCTGAAGATTGTCGGCTATGTGTTCATCGGCCTGTTTGCCGTCATCTGCTTCCTTCCCTTCTACCTGATCATTATTGCTTCCTTCACACCGGAGAAGACACTGATCCGGAACGGTTATCCGCTGCTCCTGAAGGAATTCAGCGTGGAAGCGTATAAACTCAGCATCAAAAACCCCGAAGATATCCTGCGCGCATACGGGACGACCTTCTTTGTCACGATTGTCGGAACCTTCCTGTCAATCCTGCTTGCAACGATGACCGGCTACGCTCTTTCGCGAAAGGATTTCCCCTGGCGAAACGGCTTTGCGTTCTATTTCTTCTTCACGACGCTTTTCGGCGGCGGACTTGTTCCCTGGTATATTCTCTGCACGAGATACCTCGGATTTAAGAATCATATCCACGCGCTGATCCTGCCGATGCTGTTTTCTGTCTGGAACATGATTATCAGTAAAACCTTCATGGCGGGCATACCGTCCGCGATCTCGGAATCCGCCAAGATTGACGGTGCGAATGACTTCACGATTTACTTCAGGCTGATGCTTCCTCTGAGTAAGCCGCTGGTTGCGACGCTCGGACTGTTCTCGGCGCTGGCATACTGGAACGACTGGTATAACTGCATGCTGTTCATCAGCAATGAAAAGATGTTCATGCTCCAGTACTACCTGCAGCGGATGCTCGGCGACGCGGAGGCGATGAAGACGGTGGCGGAGAAATCGGGACTTCCGTTGACGGCGGTGCCGCTGGAATCCATGAAGATGGCGATGACCGTCGTTGCGACAGGCCCGATCGTCCTCCTCTATCCTTTTGTCCAGCGTTACTTTGTAAAAGGCATGACGATCGGCGCCGTCAAGGGATAATGGTGACCTTATGTATATCAGAAAACTGACTTCTACAGTATGTCCGAGAGTCGGGCAGGCGGAAGCCGTGACACCGTACGGAACCTTCCGCGGGATTCTTTCCGAAGGAACCTATGTGTTCCGCGGGATCGAGTACGCGTCGGCGAAGCGCTTCCATGCTCCCGAAAAACCGGCGGCCTTTCAGGGCGTGAAAGAGGCGATCGTATATGGAAACGCCTGTCCGGAGCCCTTTACAGTCGTGCCGCATGACCAGTATACCGTGCCGCACTATTTCACTGTCCAGAGCGAGGACTGCCAGTACTTGAATATCTGGACGCGGCATATCAATGAGCCTTCAGCGAAGCGTCCCGTCATGGTCTGGTTCCACGGCGGCGGGATGACGACAGGCTCTGGCGTGGAGCATTATGCCTATGACGGCGAAGAAGCCTCCCGCTTCAACGATGTCGTGATGGTTACGCTGAACCACCGGCTGAACGTGCTTGGCTTCCTGGACCTTTCCGCTTACAGCGAAGAGTACAGAGACTCCGGAAACGCGGGTCTTCTCGACCTCATTGCGGCGCTTGAATGGGTGCATGACAATATCGCCGCATTCGGCGGAGATCCCGGAAATGTGATGATCTTCGGCCAGTCCGGCGGCGGCGGAAAGGTCTGTTCGCTTCTGCAGTCAAAGCGCGCGGCAGGGCTTTTCAAACGCGCGGTGCTGCAGTCCGGCGGCATGCGCCGCGGCGCGGACCAGACGAAGGAAGAATCACGAAAGCTCGCAGCTTATGTGCTGGAAGAACTCGGCATCGCGCCTGAAAACGTGAAGGAAATCGAAACAGTCTGGTATGACCGGCTTTCGGAAGCCGCGGACCGCGCCCAGGCAAGAATTTCTGCGGAAAACGGCGGGAAACGCGTGATGTTCGGCCCGGTTGTTGACGACAACATTTATTGCGGGCATCCCTTCAATATCGGCTTTATCGAGGAGACAAAGGACGTCCCGGTGCTCTTGGGGAATGTTTACGGTGAATTCATGCAGAATTTCAACTTCCCGAAGGGCGAGGGCATGAAGAGCCGCTGGAGCCGGGAATACGCTATGGAAATGCTGAGGGACGAATACGGCGAAAAGACGGAGGAAGTCATCGCGGCTTTTCGGAAGGCATACCCGGAGCGCCCGGTGCAGGATGTCCTTTTTACAGACATCGGGATGCGGAAGAACGCGTTTGATTTTGCGCTCCTTCGCGCAAAAGAAAGTCCTGCCCCCTGTTACAATTTCCTCTTCAACCTGGAGAGTCCCTTAAACGGCGGAACGCTTCCCTGGCACAACGCGGAAATCCCCTATATTTTCCATAACGCCGAATACCTGGAGCCCTCCTTTATCCCGGGTGTGACGGAATATCTGCAGGATCTGATGAGCCGCGCATGGGCAAACTTCGCCGCGTCCGGCGATCCGAACGGCACGATCGTGCCGGACTGGAAGCCATTTACGGAAAGCGGCCATTATACGATGATTTTCGACCGGGTCTGCCGGATGGAAGCGGATCACGACAAAGAGCTTCGGGAGGTCCTGCCGCCGCGGCAGCTGAACATCTCAATGCTCTTGGGAAAGAAAAAATAAAGGAGGCTGCCGATGTTTATCAAGAAACTGACAAAGCAGGTCGTCTGCAATCCGGACGAACCTGTTGTCTCGACGCCGGACGGACGGCTTCGGGGCCTCATTGTGGACGGTACCTATATATTCCGCGGAATCAAATACGCCGACGCGAAGCGCGTCATGATGCCGGAGCCTGTACAGCCCTGGGAAGGCGTGAAAGACGCGATCATCTACGGACCAGTATGCCCGGAGATTCAGACCGTCCAGCCGGATGACAACTATACGGTGCCTCATGTTTTTTACCCGCAGGACGAGGACTGCCAGTATCTGAATGTCTGGACTCAGCAGATTAACGACAGCGAAGCCAGGCGGCCGGTTCTGGTCTGGTTCCACGGGGGCGGCTTCTCGACCGGTTCCGGTATTGAGCATTTCGCGTATGACGGTGAGAATATGAGCCGCTTCGGCGATG
>CADCQD010000033.1 GCA_902803485.1 uncultured Eubacteriales bacterium
ACTCATGTTCGTGTAGGCGACAGCATCGACCTGTGGCAGCAGACCATCGACTTCAACAACAAGTCTGATAAGTCCAAAGCGATCGGCTTCAGCTTTGATAAGTCCGAGTATACTGCAGAGTATACCGCGCTTACCAATATCTGGGATGAGTACGCACCCGGCCTTCTGTTCGGTATCAGTGATCCCGAGACGACCATCCCTGAGATGATCGAGAGACTTAAGGCAGCAGGCCTTGACGATTACATCGAGGCTAAGCGTACAGCTCTTAACGAGTGGGCGGCAGGACAATAATCTGTCTGCAATGTATATGTAACTGATAAAACAGAAACATATAAGTAACGGGGGGTGGAATGGAAACACGTTTTCCATTCCACCTTTCACAAGAGGAGGTGGAAGGCACCGAATGAAAGCTAAAAATATTATGGCGGCGCCGGCAAATACACAAAGTAAATCAATCAGGCTCCTGAAGAAGATCAAGCGGTTTATTCCGGTCTATCTGATGGCTCTGCCAGGGATTGTCTATTTTTTCATCAATAACTATATGCCATTACCCGGACTGGTCCTTGCCTGGAAAAAGTATTCGACGAAGAAAGGTATCTGGGGCTCTAAATGGATCGGTTGGAAAAACTTCCAGTATTTGTTTAAAACGCAGGATGCCTGGATCATTACCCGTAATACGATCGGCTATAACCTGGCTTTCATTGTGCTGAACCTTGTTCTGGCTGTGGCAGTAGCCATTATCTTGTCTGAACTGACTTCGAAATGGAAGAAGATGTATCAGTCCGTGATCCTTCTTCCGCATTTCCTTTCCATGGTTGTCGTCAGTTACCTGGTGTACGCATTCCTTTCGGCTGAACACGGATTTGTGAATTCCGTTATGGCGCCGAAGTTCGGGTTTGAACGGATCCAATGGTATAATGAACCCAAATACTGGCCGTACATTCTGGTATTTGTACATATCTGGAAGGGCATCGGATACAGCTGTATCGTTTATCTGTCCACGATCCTCGGCTTTGACCGTGAGATCTATGAAGCAGCCGCCATTGACGGCGCGGGCAAATGGAAGCAGATCGTGACCATAACGATCCCGCTGCTGCGTCCGACCATCATCATGATGGTGCTTCTGGCCATCGGCCGTATCTTCTATTCAGATTTCGGCCTGTTCTATCAGGTCCCGATGCGTTCGGGCTCTCTGATGTCTGTGACGCAGACCATCGATACTTACGTGTACCGCGGCCTGCTGGAAAGAAATGACCTGCCCGCATCCACTGCAGCAGGCGTTTATCAGTCTGTGATCGGTTTCATCCTTGTCATGACTGCGAACTTTGTTGTCCGTAAGATCGACAAAGACAGCGCGTTGTTCTAAGGAAGGGAGGCGAATGAGATGAGAAAGTCAAAAGAAGAGAAAACTTTTCAGATCATCGGCAATACTGTCATGATCATCATGACGATCCTGGCCGTAGCTCCGATCCTTCTGGTGCTGATCGTTTCTCTGACGGACAACCAGACGCTGATCCGGGAAGGTTACCGGTATTTCCCGAAAAAGTGGAGCCTTGCGGCATATGAATATATTTTCCTGAAAAACCCCCAGATCGTGAGAGCTTATCTGGTGTCATTTGAACTGACGGCTGCAGGCACGGCCTGTGCTCTGGCCATCACGACCACCCTGGCATATGCCATTTCCAGAAGAGGCCTGCCGGGGCGCGGCATCATCACGTTCTATATTTTCTTTACGATGCTGTTTAATGGCGGCCTGGTACCGCAGTACGTTAACTACGTCAATATTTTCCATATCAAGGATACGTTCTTTGCACTGCTCATCCCGAATCTGATGTGCGGCGCGTTCAACGTCATGCTGATGAAGTCCTACTTTGTATCCAGTATCCCGAATGAGATCCTGGAAGCGGCATATATTGACGGCGCGACAGAGGGACAGACGTTCCTTCGGGTCGTGGTTCCGCTGGCAAAGCCCATCATCGCGACCATCGGTCTGTTTGCAGGTATTGCGTACTGGAATGACTGGAACAATGGTTACATTTACCTGATGAAGAGCACACATCTGTATTCGATCCAGAACCTGCTGAACCGAATCGTGCAGAACATTAACTTCCTGCTGCAGTCCAGTGACTCCAGCGCGGCGGCATTGATATCCGAGCTGCCCTCAGTATCCGTCCGTATGGCTATGTCCATTGCGGGTGTACTGCCGGTACTGCTCATTTATCCCTTTGTGCAGAACAACTTCGTAAAAGGTATTACACTTGGCGGTGTCAAGGGTTGATCGAGGCGGAAGATTATGAAAGAGATCATCGAGTGCGGATGCGGAAGGATCCGGGGGATACCGGAAAACGGTATCACGAAATTCCTGGGAATTCCTTATGCGAAGCCTCCCATAGGCGGACGCCGTTTTACACGTCCGGAAAAGGCCGAGCCTTTTCCGGACGTATTCACAGCAGACCGTTTCCGGGGAACGGCAATGCAGCCCAGGAATCATTCACTGGAGTTTGAAACGGATTACAGTCTTTCACCGGCATGTTCGGAGGACTGCCTGTATCTGAATCTGTGGGTTCCGGACCATGAGGAGGGCGTAAAGCTCCCTGTGGCCTTCTGGATCCACGGCGGCGGCTTCTTTGACGGAAGCGGCGGAGAAAAATGCTTTGACGGAATGGCGCTCGCTGCCCGGGGCGTGATCCTGGTGACTATCAATTACCGGCTGAACGTCTTCGGCTTCCTGGCGCATCCGTATTTGTCTCAGGAGGATCCTTTAGGGATCTCCGGCAACTATGGTTTATATGACCAGGAGATGGCGCTCCGGTGGGTCAGAGAGAATATCGCTTCCTTTGGCGGAGATCCGGAAAACATTACGATCTTCGGACAGTCCGCAGGCTCCATGTCCGTTCAGTCTCTGATTTCAACGGACCGGAACCGGAACGCGGTCGCGAAAGCCATCATGGAGAGCGGATTTTCTTATCATTCCGCATTTCCGGGTCTTAGGACACTGGAGGACGCGTATCAGACCGGAGAGCAGCTGCTGGCGTTTCTGAAGATCCGGCCGGAACAGCTCCGGGAGATCCCGGCGGATGAACTCCTGCAGGGATTTCTGGAATTCAGGAAAATGAATATGAATGCCGGCCTCAGGCTGCCGTTCTCGCCCATTATCGACGGTGTGATTCTGAAGGAGGCTCCGGACGCGGCCATAGACCAGGGCCACATTCTGGATATTCCATACATGGTTGGCTGTACGGAAGGAGATATGGGCTCCTTTAAGGAGGACGGCACGCTGCTTCCTCTCTTTGAACGGAGGCTTCCTTCGAGTATGGCGGCTTTTGCAGGCAGGCTTCATGAACTGGGCAGAACAGCGCCGTACCTGTATAACTTTTCTCATCATCTGCCCGGAGAAGATGATCCGGGAGCGCCGCATTCCGCGGAGCTTTGGTACGTCTTTGGTACACTGAAGCGCAGCTGGCGGCCTATGACGGAAGAAGACGAAGCATTAAGCCGGCAGATCATCACCTTCTGGACCAATTTCATGAAGTACGGAAACCCGAACGGGGAATCTGGTGATGAATGGAAGCCGTCGGGAGAAACTTGTGAAATAAAAGAAATCTGCTGAGAATCATTCATACATGTAAGGAGCTGCAGGCAGAAAAT
>CADCQD010000034.1 GCA_902803485.1 uncultured Eubacteriales bacterium
CAGGGCCGGATGGAAGTGAAGACCGGGTTTGACGTGTTCACCAGCAGGCCGGAAGATACTGTGTTCCGTTTCCGGCAGGATGAAGAGAGAAAGACCGGCCTGGCTATTCATATGTACAAGTCAAACGCGCTGCGGCTGGCGTCGTATCCCGCCTTTGATGCCTGCATCCGGTCGATCGAAACAGAGTTTTCCGCGTATCTTGCCACGATGCCGGAAATGCCGGAGGAATTCCGGATCCCCCGGATCATTCATGCGTATATCATCTGGTCGCATACCATGGAGATCGACGGCATCGACGTCATCTATATGAACAAGGGCATACATCGCTGCACCTCCAGCTGGCAGCAGTGCTACCATGCCATGGCGCAGTTTAAAAATCCGCGTTATGCCTGGGAACTGATGCTGGGGATCTTCCAGTATCAGGACGATTTCGGGATGCTGCCGGAGATGCTGACAGATATGACACAGACCTTTAACGGCGTAAAACCGCCCTTTTACGGCGTGGCAATGGAATTCCTTAAGGAATTCACGGACTTTGCTTTTGTCAGCAGAAAAGACCTGCTGAAGATGTATCTGGGACTCTCCCAGTATGTTTTCTGGTGGCTTTCCTACCGGGATACGGACCGGGACGGCATCGCGGCTTATGATACCGCGGATGAGTCCGGCTGGGACGACTGTTCCTTCTTCCGAAAAGGTGTTCCCGCGGCCACGCCGGACCTCGCGGCATACCTGGTCCTTGCCATGGAGCATCTGGGAAAGATCGCGCAGCGTCTGGGAAAATTCTATGAGATGCGGGAATGGGAGCGGAGAGCTTCTGAAATGATGAAGACTGTTGTTCCCGAATTCTGGGACGGAAAGCAGTTTACCGCGCGTCTCGTGGACGGCACCCGGGTGGAAGCCGGCACCTTGATCGCATTTGTGCCTCTGATCCTGGGGCACCGCCTGCCGCAGGAGGTCATTGACGCCATGGCGGACGCGCTGTCCGAAGAGGGAAAATGGCTGAGTCCTTACGGCCTCGCCGGGGAACGGATGGACAGCCCGGATTATCATGACGGCGGCTGCTGGTCCGCAGGTTCGATCCTGGCGCCGGCGCAGCTGCTGGTGTGCCTGGGCCTGAGAGCATCCGGGAAGGAAACTCTGGCGAAGGAGATCGCGCTCCGTTACCTCCGGGCGATGGTTGAGACCGGATATCCCATGATCCTGAATCCGAAGACCGGAAAGGACATCAGCGAGACCCGCTGGGGTGCCGCGTATCCCAACCGGATGGCCTGGACGTCCGCGGTATTTATGATCCTGGGCGCGTTGTTTGCGTAACAGAGAGGGGGCTGCAGTATTGCGGCCCCCTCCGGTTTTTCAGCTATATGAACTCTGTTTAATTATGTTATCCTTTCAGCGTCTGCACGTCTTCCCTGGTACAGCCTTCGCTGGAGTACCTGGCCTTTTCGTACAGGCGGTGGAGCTTTGTACGCTGCTCGCTTTCCGGAACTTCCGCGTACTCCTCCAGTTCCTCCGGAGTATAGGTGTTCCGGTCGATGTGCTTCTTCCGTTTCAGGATCATTTTCCGGTAGTGCTTCCGGATCACGGAATTCGGATCGAAGCTGAGCCACAACGGACGGTGGAACCGCCCGGCCCTGTCCATGTCGTCGGGCGTCTGGATCGGATCCAGGAAGACCGCTTCATCGTTGTTGTCAAAGTTGGGACGGTAAAATTTTTTGATCAGCCGGTACACTGCAGCGACCAGAGCCGCGAATAAAAGAATACCCACGGCAACGCCCATGGCGATGCTCAGCGAATTATACAGCGCGGTCACCCAGGCCGGGGTATCATCCACCAGGCCGGAGAAGTTTTCGGGCATGTCCTGTCCCATCTGCTCCGTGATCTCTTCGGCAACGGTTTCAGCCTTTTCTTTGGAAAACAGGCCCAGAATGAAAATGAGGGCCGCCCGGAGCCCCTTGCCTGCCAGAATGATCAGATTGGACATGCCGGTCATGGGCAGGAAGATCATCATCAGGACCACCATGACCATGAAAACCGCCATGATCATGGAATTGTTCTTCCGGATCTGCCGTACAGGAATGTTCTCCACGCTGCTGTTGTATGCCAGATAGCCATCCAGAGAAGCCATGTTCTTATACAGGATGATCAGGATCGTATAGGCAAATACGAGATAATAGTTGACCGTGGTGACCAGGTCGTTATGGGTCAGGGTGCCGATGATGTACAGGATGACAAAGAGCACCAGCACGCCCAGCATAGGCGCGAGGAAGGGATCGTAATCGTCTTCTCTCACGCGGCTTACGATCCGGATCACCATAACGATCACGGAGATCAGCAGGAAGATCACTTTTTCCGCAATGGTAGCGCCGACGAAGAACACCGGGACCATGGAAATAAGGCTGATCAGAAGGAACGTAAAAATGCTTTTAACCTTTTTGATGGCAATGCCTGTCGCGATAAACGGGACAAAGATGATGAAGCCCCTGAGAAACGCCGCGGCCTGGTCCGGCTGGAACAGGGAAAAGATCTCGGATATGCCGGACAGCACGGCGATCCATACGAAAACACCATGAAGAAAACGAAGTGAATAAAGGATCTTTCTACGCATGTCCTTCCACCTCCCATCTGATCACTTCCGTGTTTCCCACGTCTTTGATATGCATATCCATGTTGCGGTACAGCGGCACGACCCAGAGGGTCGTCGCCTCCTGCGAGATCTTCTCAATGGCGTCCTGAAGCTCCGGCTTCATACTGCTGGATACCAGCACATAAGCCGCGGTCCGGATGTCCGGATTTTCCAGCTCTTCCAGAATATGCGGCGTCAGATCCGGAGAGATCCGGAAGAGATCGATCCGGGCAAGCATCCGGTAGATCTCCTGAAGCTGCGCGGCTCCATTGGCGGAAATGGCTGCGTAGGAACGCTCCTGGGTATAATCCACGCCATTGGCTTTGATGGTTACGGGGTAGCCCTGCTGCAGCATCCTGGCGCATAAAGTGGAAGCGATGCGGATGCTTTCTTCCTGCAGGGTGGGATGCCGGACGACGGTCTCGTCCTCCAGATTCAGAAGAAGCACGATCCTTCGGGAAGTCGTGGAATCATACAGATTCACCATCAGTTCCCCGGCTCTGGCGCTGGCCTTCCAGTTGATGGTATTCATCGGGTCATTCAGTGTATAGCTCCGGATGCCGCGGAATTCAAAAGGATCCGGGTACAGGAAGGAGCGCATGTTCATTTCACCGATGATCTTCCTGAGGGGCTGCTCCAGAGGAGCGGTATTTACCCGGCCGGGATACACATAGAACGCGGTATGCTGCTCGATATTCGTGACCATGTGCTGGTTATAGAACAGGTCC
The DNA here is from genome assembly GCA_902803485.1 of uncultured Eubacteriales bacterium. Classification (GTDB taxonomy): domain Bacteria; phylum Bacillota; class Clostridia; order Lachnospirales; family Lachnospiraceae; genus UBA1267. Next base: position 3,352 of record CADCQD010000034.1, read on the forward strand.
GAAGAGACGATATCCGCGTCCGTGATCTCGTAATACCCGCGTTTTGCGCAGCGGAAAACCAGCCGCCTTGTGATCTTCTGATAGAACAGGACGGAAAAGATATCGTTCTTATAATTCTGGTCCGAGGTACTGACGTTTTCCCGGTCTTCGAAAACCAGTCCGGATCCGATCCGGAACTTGGCGTGTACGAAGGGCAGCGGAAGAAAATTCCGGTTTTCCAGCACTTCCGTAAGCTCCCCGGATTCTCCCTCAAAAGCAGAACTTCCTTCGAAGTTGATCCGGATATCCAGGCCGCGGTTCCAGTACCTCTTATAGATATAGTGTTCCAGGAGATAGACGAGGCCCGCTCCCAGAAGCACGATGAGTATTACCATGAAAACCCCTTATCTGCTCCAGTCTTCTGTGGGAACGGTCACCTGGTTCAGGATATTCCGGATCACGTTCTGGCCCGCGTCCGGGCCGCCGGTACTGCGGTCCAGCACCAGCCTGTGCGCCAGCACAGGAACGGCCACCGCTTTGATGTCTTCGGGAACTACATAGCTTCTGTCATTGATGTACGCGTAAGCGCGGCTCATATTGAAGAGCGCCAGCGTGCCTCTGGGGCTGACGCCGGAAAGGATCCCGGGCTGCCTGCGGCTCTGCTGCGCGATATCCACCATGTAGGAGACCAGCAGCGGATGCACGAAGATATCCTTCAGCTGCTCCGCGGCGTTCAGCACGTCCAGGCCGGTAGCCACGGAAGAAATGCCCTCGATAGGCGCGTTTTTCATCCGGCTGTTCAGGATCTCCACTTCCTGCTCCTTCGTCAGCCCGCCCATGGACAGCTTCACCAGGAAACGGTCCAGCTGAGCCTCCGGCAGAGGGAACGTGCCGGTGGTCTCCACCGGGTTCTGGGTGGCGATGACAAAGAAAGGCCGGGGCAGAGCGCGGGTAACACCGTCCACGGTGACCTGCTTCTCCTCCATGCACTCCAGAAGCGCGGACTGCGTTCTGGGAGTGGCGCGGTTGATCTCATCCGCCAGCAGCACGCCGGTAAACACCGGCCCCGGTTTGAAAACAAAGTCGTTTTCCTTCTGATGGAAATAGTTCAGGCCGGTCACGTCTGTAGGCAGCAGGTCCGGGGTGAACTGGATCCGGGAGAAAGTGCAGTCCAGAGACTTTGCGAGAGACCTGGCCAGCATGGTCTTTCCTGTACCCGGCACGTCATCCAGAAGAACGTGGCCGCCGGACAGAAGCGCCGCCAGGATCATGGTAATGGTATCATCTTTCCCGATGATGACCTTTTTAATATTCTCATGAATATTGGAAATGGTTTTCTGCATAATCTGTACCTCTTCAGAAGTCTTTCAATTACCGTATATCGTATCACAAATAGAAAAAGTTGTAAATCATTGTATGATATGTATGACCCGGATCACGAGATCCGTGCACATCATGAGAAACCCGCCGTATACCAGGAAATACCGGAGGCCCCTGGGCATCTTTTCGTACAGTTTCAGGATGCCGGGGATCAGAAAGTATACCGCCAGGACTCCCAGAAGCCCGAAGAGAAGTGAAGGCACGATGGCGATCCGCCCCTCGAAGTGGAAACGGTAAAAGCTGTAGTTCCA
>CADCQD010000035.1 GCA_902803485.1 uncultured Eubacteriales bacterium
GTTCAATGGCTGAATGAAGGAATGAAAGTGAGAGAAGATGAATAAGAAAACAGATCGTAAGCCCCTGGTGTCTGTGATCGTTCCGGCGTATAACCCGGGCTCACTCGTAAAACTCAGTATCGGGTCTTTGCTTGCGCAAAACTATGAAAACCTGGAGATCCTTCTTATAGACGACGGATCCGACGATGGCTCAAGTACAGAGATCTGCCGTTCTTTTGAGGATACGGATCCCCGGATCATCTATATCCCCCGGGAACATGAGGGCGTTTCCGCCGCGAGAAACGAGGGCCTCAGAAGAGCCTCAGGGAAATATGTGATGTTTGCTGATGCCGATGACTATTATTTTGCCGATGCAGCTTCGTGCCTGGTCCGTGCCGCGGAAGAAACAGACGCGGACTGGGTCGTCAGCGGCGTATTGAAGAACAACCTGGGAGAAGAGGAATATGCGCTTCCCGGGGAGGGAGTATTTACGGACCATGCCTTACGAGAAGAGATCTGGCTGCTTTATGAGAACTACATGCTGCGGCAGATCTGGGGAAAGCTGTATAAAACAGAGATCATCCGGACGAACGGACTATTGATGCGGGAGGAGATGTACGTCGGCGAAGACCTGGAATGGAACTGCAGATACCTGCAGCACGTCCGGCGGATTACGACCATGGATCATGTGACGTATCTGTACAACCGCTGGAGCTCCCGTTCCCTTTCCCAGCAGTTATACATGGAATATTTTGATGATCTGGAGCTTCAGTATCAGGCGGTCCGGACACTGTTTGAATATCTGGGTCTGTGGGATATCTATGAGGAACGGGTCCTCCGGGATCATGCTTACGGGATCCTCCGGGGATTTACGAAAGCACGCAGGGACTGCTGTCTTAGAGGCATCAGGGTATTATACAGCTATATCCGGACCGGGATCCGCAGCCGGATCTGCCGCGAGTATCTGGACTACGGGAAACGGCTGCTGCCGCTGCCTGCGGATCGTCTCCTTCGCGCGCGCTGCGCGCCGCTCATCACCGGGGCCGTATTCTTTTGGAGGGTACGAAAGTGATCTTCTGTGTGATCCGGGACAACGCAGGTCCGGGAAATCAGATGTTTATGTATGCCTTTGCTTACTCGCTGGCTGTGAAATATCACAGCAGGATCTTTATCCTTTCCGAAATCGGAAGGAATTCCGTCCGGCAGAATGTGCTGAAGGACCTGGCACTGGATCCTTCCATAGTCCTGGGGATGCTGCGCCTGGACCGGATCCGGAGCCTTTTTCTCTACCGGCTGCTCCGAAAACTGATCTTCAGGAAGATCCTGCATCTTCGGTGTTTTTTACGGGTCAGCCAGCGCGCGGAAGACAGCAGGAAATATCAGCCATTCGGAAGGGCAGCAGAGGAGGAACAAATGCCTGGAGATCATATGAAAAAGAAACGCGATGCCGTGAAGGCGGCGCTCACAGGACACAGGCCGCTGGTTACTGACGGATACTGGGAGTGCCACGCGTATTTTGACGATTGCCGGGAGAAACTGAAGGACCAGTTCCGGCCGGCATATATGCCCGAGGAAGAAGTACGGCGGACGCTGGAAGAGATCCGGAACTGCGAAAGTGTTGCGGTCCATATCCGGAAAGGAGATTTCCGGGAATTCGGAAGACTGATCCGGGACAGCTATTATTCCTCAGGCATAAACCGGATGAGGGCGCAGCTGGACTCACCGGTCTTTTATATCCTCAGCGAGGACGAGGGTGTACGGGAGAAATACAGGAACATCCCGGACTGCAGGATCCTGGATTTCCATACGAAGCACAAATACCTGGATGAATGGTACGCGCTGGTACAGTGCAGACACCATATCATAGCCAACAGCACTTATTCCTGGTGGGCTGCCTGGCTTTCGGAAAGTGAGGGAAAACGGGTGCTGATCCCGGATCTTAACGTGTATCTGGCGGCGGAACCCGGGAATGATGAGGAAATGTACAGGAATTATTACGGATTTTCCGGGTGTTCTCAGATACCGGACGCGGCGGAAGGAGGCGTTTGATGGACTGTGAATTTGCTTTTGTGATCCTGAATTATAATTCAAGGCCGGATACAGAAGACTGTGTCAGATCTGTCAAAACCCGGGCGCCGGGAAGCCGGATCATTATTGTGGACAACGCATCCCCGGACGGAAGCGGAAAGTTGCTGCGGGATCTGTATCATGGAGATCCTGAAGTTACGGTCCTGCTGCTCCTTAAGAATCTGGGATTCTCCAGAGGGAACAATTACGGGATCAGGTATGCCCACCGCATGTTCCAAAGCCGTTTCCTGGTGATCCTGAATCCGGATACAGAACTGCTTCAGGAGGACTTCCGGGACCGGATCCTGGAGGATTACCGGAAGACGTCCTTCGCGGTCCTCGGCCCCATGATCCTGGATCCTTCCGGAGGGAACGATTCGAATCCTCTGAGGGATGGCGAGGATTGCGCGCCGGAAGCCCGCAGACGGATCATGAGGAGCTGGCGGAGAAAGTATCTCAGGACGCTTGCCGGCCTGGACAGGAGGTATCCGGAAAAACTCCCGGAGCCCGCGATGCCGCGGATACTTCCAAAGGAAGCTGCGTCGGGAGTACAGCTTCATGGCTGCTGCCTGATCTTTTCACCCCGGTATTTCCTTCATTACAGCGGATTCGAGGAACTGACGTTTCTGTATGGCGAGGAGAGCATCCTGAAGATGAACTGTGACCGGGCAGGGCTGACGATGCTTTATGATCCGGAGCTTCGGATCCTGCATAAAGAGAGGTCAGCCCCGGGATACAATATGCCTGGAAAACAGAAGCTTCGTCATCACCGGCAGATGTTTCTTGCAGCACGGGCTGTGTATCTTAAGTCTAAGAATGAACGGAGGGGGCCGTGAATCATCTCTTAAGGCGTAAGGTAAAGCATCCGGAAGGCGGGAGTACGGGTGTGGCAGCGGGGCTCGCCTGGACATTGGGAGAAAAGCTTCTGGCAAACGGTTTCAGTTTTCTCGTTTCTCTGATCCTGGCACGGCTGCTGTCTCCGGGAGAATACGGTACAGTCGCGATCGCCGCGATCTTTATCAATATTTCCAATGTATTTATTGAGAACGGCTTCGGCAGCGCGCTGATCCAGAAAAAAGACGCGGATGATCTGGATTTCCATACGGTGTTCCTTTTTGAACTTGCGGTATCTGTGGTGATCTATCTGCTGATCTGGTTTCTTGCGCCCGGGATCGCCGGGTTTTATGAGGAACCGGCGGCCGCGGACGTGCTCCGCATTTACGGGTCGTCTGTTGTTATCGGAAGTATCAAAAATGTCCAGCATGCGTATGTCTCCCGGAGGATGGAATTCCGGCTGTTCTTTTATTCTTCTCTGGGCGGTACGCTGATCTCGGGCGCAGCGGGCGTGATCCTGGCGTTTTCCGGCTGCGGCGTCTGGGCACTGGTCGCGCAGGCCATGCTGAACAGCTTTACGGATATGGTGATCCTGTTTTTTACGATCCGGTGGAAACCGAAGCTCCGGTTTTCATTTCAAAGATTCAGAAGGCTGTACTTTTTCGGCTGGAAGATCTTTGCCGCGGGGCTTCTGAGTACGCTGTACGGAAATCTGCACGGCATGGTGATCGGGAAGGCTTTCAGTAATGAACAGCTCGCGCTGTTCAATAAGGGAAATACCTTTCCCGCGCTGATCACCAATAATATTTCAGGACCGGTCAATACCGTCACTTTTCCGGCGCTCTCCGCGCGGCAGGATGAACCGGAACGCCTGATGCAAATGACCCGGAGGACGCTGCTTACCGTGAGTTTTCTTTTATGGCCGCTGCTTACGGGAATGGCTGCCGCGGCAGAGCCTCTGGTGGAGCTGCTTCTCACCGGCAAATGGGCAGGCTGCATCCCTTTTCTTAAGATCAACGCCGTTTCTTCACTGTTTTTCCCTGTCAGCGCGGCAAACGGCCAGGTGATCAATGCAACGGGAAGAAGTGATATCTCGCTGAAACTGGACGTCGTAAAGAAAGCCGCCGGGATCCTGCTTCTTATCATAACGCTTCCCTTCGGTATCACAGCCATGGCCTGGGGGAGGGCCGCGGGACAGCTGATTGCGGCCATCTGTGATATATTTCCAAATCATAAGCTGATCTCTTATGGGTATTTCCGGCAGATCCGGGATCTTCTGCCGAATATCCTGTCGAACGCAATTCTTTTTTCTGTCATGAGGCTGTGCCTGTTTTTGTCTCTGCCGCAGGCAGCCCTGCTTCTTGTTCAGGCTGCTTCAGGCACAGCTTCCTATCTTCTTTGCGCCCGTCTTTTCCGGCTGGAGGGAGCCATGGATGTACGGGAGCAGCTGGCGCGGCTTTTCATGCGCCGGAAAGGGGAGGAGGCTTCTTGAATTTCAATATCATTACATTTCATGACGCTTTAAACCATGGCGCTGTACTGCAGGCCTACGCGCTGCAGCAGTTTATTGAGAGCCTGGGATTTGATGCCGGGATCTATGATTACCGGTCTTGCGGGACGGAAAGCTTCCGGGGCCGGCTGATCCGGTACTCGCGGCTGTTGCACAGGAAGGCTTACGAAGAAAAGAAAAAGCGCTTCAGGGATTTCACAGAAGAGAAACTCCGGCTGAATACTGACAGAGCCCCGCAAGTGTTTCTTACAGGAAGCGACCAGGTCTGGAATCCCTCCGGCCTGATGGATCCCGCGTATTTTCTGCAGTCTGCGGATCCACGATGCATTAAGGCTTCCTATGCCGCGTCTCTGGGTGTTTCCCGGATCCCGGAAGATAAGAAAAAGCTTTTTTCGGAATATCTTGAGAGCCTGGACGCGGTTTCCGTGAGAGAAACACCGGCAAAGGAAGAGATCGGAAAACTGTATTCCGGGGAGATCCTTGTCCATATGGATCCGGTGTTTCTTATGGACCGGGAGTTCTGGCAGCAGGAGACGCGGTCTGTAGAGGGGATCCCCGATAAGTACATTCTCGTATACGCGCTGAAGAAAACCGGAAATCTGGATCACCTGATCCGGTGGCTGAAAAAGGAAACCGGACTTGCGGTCGTGATGATCGATGAACAGGGGTATCTGGCCGGACAGGTCAGACACGACCGCGCAGTCCGAAACGCAGGCCCGAGGGAATTCCTGTGGCTGGTCGCGAATGCACATGCCGTGATCTCCACGTCATTTCACGGCGCCGCGTTTTCCGTGCTGTTTCATAAGGAATTGTACGCGCTGGCGGATCCGGACAAGCCTGCGAGGATAGAGCAGCTGGCTGAACTGTTCGGGGTCCCGGTGATCCATGGAGAAAAGACGTTCCGGCGTATGGATGCGGCGGACTTCGCGAAGGCGGACCGGGTCCTTCATGAAGAACGGGAGAAAGCAGAAAAGTACATCCGGATGCTTTATCATATGGCCCGGGAAAGGGCCCGGGATCATCGGAACATCCGCTCTGTGCGGCAGTACTGTACCGGATGCGGCAGCTGTAAAGCCGTATGCCCCGTACATGCGGTCGGCCGGGGAGAGGATCCGGAAGGCGGCTTCTGGATCCCTGAGGTCCGGGAAGACCTTTGTCTTTCCTGCGGGAAATGCCTGAAGATCTGCCCGGCGCAAGAGGAGCATCCCCGGTATCCGAAGCCGCGGAAAGCTTTCGGCGCCTGGCACCGGGATCCGAAAGTACTGCGGACAAGTACCTCCGGCGGCGTCTTCCGCGGGCTGGCGGACCTGGTACTTCAGGAGGGCGGATGCGTCATCGGCGCCAGGTATTCAGAGGACTATCGCAGTGTATGCTATGCCTCGAGCGATGAATGCGGGATCGAAGAGCTTCAGGGCAGCAAGTACGCGGCGCCGGATCCTGCCGGCGCTGTGGAAAAGGCCATGGAAGCGCTGCTTCAGGGGAGAAAGGTCCTTTTTTCCGGTCCGCCCTGCCATGTGGCAGGACTTAAGAATATGGCCGGCGTACAGGAAAACTTATGGACCTGCGATTTTATCTGCCGCGGCATGCCGGCGCCCGCCGCGTTCCGGGAACATCTGGATATGCTGGAAGCTAAGGAAAAATCACAGATACGAAAGGTAGCGTTCCGATCCAAGATCAATGGATGGAATGTTTCAAAGGCATATTACTGGTTCGCGTCCGGAAAGATCCTGAACGTACGGAAGGCGTTCCGGGACACTTTTTACAACTGCTTTGCGCTGGCGCATGTCAATGTGCGGGAATGCTGTACCAGGTGCAGTTTTTTTGAAGCGCATCCGGCGGACGTGACCATGGGTGATTTCTGGAGCTGCCGGGAATTCGGCGTGAAGAAAAACAGGAATGGGATGTCCCTGGTACTTGTGAATACGGAAAAAGGAGAACGGCTTCTGAAAGCGCTGGAAAGCCGCATGGAACTCAGACCGCTGCCATTAAGGGCAGCCGCAGATGTTCTCAGAAGGCCTGACGCAGAAGAGGAAAACCAGAAAACGAGAAACAGTTATTTCAGTATCGCGCGCCGCGCGGGGTATGAGGCGGCGGCGCGGAAGTTTATTACGGCAGGATATCTGCCGCAGGTGCTTCTGAAACTGAGAAGCACAGGAAGGAGCATCATATGTCGGAATTCAGCGGCGCGACACTTCTGATCACCGGCGGGACCGGCAGCTTCGGAACCGCGGTGCTCAGGAATTTTCTTCAGACGGACATCGGAGAGATCCGGATCTTTTCGAGAGATGAAAAGAAACAGAATGACGTGCGCCACGTGCTCCAGTCCAGGTATCCGGAGTACGCGGCGAAGGTGAGATTTTACATTGGTGACGTGCGGGATCCGCAGTCGGTAGCGGACGCGATGCAGGACGTGGATTATATTTTTCACGCGGCTGCCCTGAAGCAGGTGCCGTCCTGTGAGTTTTTCCCGATGCAGGCAGTGAAGACCAACGTCATCGGAACGGACAACGTGCTGCACGCGGCCATTCAGGCCCGGGTGAAGCGGATCGTCTGCCTGTCCACGGATAAAGCGGCGTATCCCATTAACGCCATGGGTATTTCAAAGGCGATGATGGAACATGTGGCGCTGATGAATGCCAGGGTGGCGGCGGAGCGGGGCGGCCCCGTCATCTGCTGTACGCGCTATGGCAACGTCATGTGCAGCAGAGGCTCCGTGATCCCGCTGTTTATTGACCAGATCCGCGCGGGGACTCCGATCACCATCACGGATCCCCGGATGACCCGGTTTTTGATGAACCTGGATGAAGCGGTGGGCCTGGTGCGTTTTGCTTTCCGGCACGCGAATCCCGGCGATCTGTTCGTACAGAAGGCGGATTCCAGCACCATCGGCGATCTGGCCAAGGGGATCCAGAACCTGTTCGGGGATACAGGTACGATCATTATCGGGACAAGGCACGGAGAAAAGCTGTATGAGACGCTGCTGACCCGGGAGGAGCGGATGCGCGCGGAGGATATGGGCAATTATTTCCGGGTGGCCTGGGATGACCGGGACCTGAATTATGAGCATTTCTTTGCCCAGAAACAGGCCTCTGACCCGGGAGAAAGTTATACCAGCCATAATACGCAGCTTTTGGGTGTGGACGGCGTGGTGCGGAAGATCCTGACTACGGAGTATGTGCAGAACAAACTGGCGGAAGCAGGGATCTATCCGGAGAATATCAGAGGGGGTGCGGCGTTATGGACCATGCAGGGTGGAAGAACGACGGCAGAATCAAGCTGATGATCATTGCGGGTACGCGGCCGGAACTGATCCGGCTGTCTGAGATCATTAAAAAGGCCAGGAAATATCTGGATACGATCGTCGTGCATACCGGGCAGAATGATGATTATTATCTCCGCGAGATCTTTTACGCGGATCTGGATCTGGCAGGACCGGAGATCCAGCTGAATACCCGGGGCGCGGATCTGGGGGAAACACTGGGAAATATCCTCAGGGAAACTTATCAGGTGATGACCGGGCTGCGGCCGGACGCGGTGCTTGTTCTGGGAGATACCAACAGCTGTCTCTCCTCGATATGCGCGAAACGTCTGCATATCCCGGTATTCCATATGGAGGCGGGAAACCGTTCAAGAGATGAGTGCCTTCCAGAGGAAACCAACCGGAGGATCGTGGATACGGTCTCTGATGTGAACCTGGCCTATTCCGGACAGGCCGCGGCCAATCTGGCGGCGGGAGGAAGTCCGCCGGAGAGGATCTTCATGGTCGGGAGCCCTATGACGGAAGTGCTGATGAAACACAGAGACAGGATCTTTGACAACTGCGGTATCCTGAAGACGCTGGGACTTAAGAAGAAAGGCTATATTCTTCTGAGCGCGCACCGGGAGGAGAACCTGGATACGGAAAAGAATTCTGCCCGTCTGTTTCACGCGGTCAACCGTCTGGCGGAAGAATATGATCTCCCCATTCTGTATTCCTGCCATCCGAGGGCGGAAAAACGGATCCTTGAGAGCGGACTAACGCTGGACAAAAGGATCATCTGTCATAAGCCCCTGGGATTCTGCGACTACAATACGCTTCAGCTCAATGCCTTCTGTGTAGTTTCAGATTCCGGCACGCTGCCTGAAGAAAGCGCCTTTTTTGCCTCCCAGGGGCATCCGTTTCCTGCGGTCAGCATCCGGCTTTCCACCGAACGGCAGGAAGCTATGGAAAAGGGCTGCTTCGTTCTGTCAGGGATCGATGCCCGGGGACTGCTGCAGGCGGTGGATCTTTCGGTCCGGCTCGTCCGGGATAAGGGCAGTTCCGGGATAGGAGAAGTGCCTGCCTATCAGGACAGGTGTGTTTCAGATAAGGTCATCCGGATCATACAGAGTTATACCGGAGCCGTAGATCAGATGGTATGGAGGAAAGGATCATGAATATACTTATAACCGGAGCGAAGGGATTTCTGGGAAGCAATCTGACGGTAAACTTAAAGAACATACGGGATGGAAAAAACCGGACCCGTCCGAACCTTAAGATCGGGGAGATCTATGAATATTCCAGGGAGAATACGGAAGAGGAACTGGAGGAATGGTGCAAGAATGCGGACTTTGTGTTCCATTTTGCCGGTCTGAACCGGACGGATGACCTGAGTTCATTCGTTACGGACAATTGTAATCTGACGGACCGGATCCTGGAAATACTGAAGGAAAACGGAAATTCCTGCCCGGTACTGTTTTCGAGTTCCGTTTATGCGGGAATGGTCCACCAGATAGGCCTGGATCCGTACGGTGAAACAAAATGGCTCGCTGAATCAGCAATGCTGACACATCACGTCGCTGCAGGCGCGCCGGTATATATCTACAGATTTCCGCATATCATCGGGAAGTGGTCGCGTCCGGAGTACAATAGTGTGACAGCAACTTTCTGTTACCGCATCGCACGCGGCCTTCCGATCGAAGTGATCGAACCGGAGAAAGAGATCGAGCTTTTATTTATCGATGATTTTCTGGAAGAGATGTATGACGCTCTGGAGGGACATCCGCACAAGGCTTTGGATCTTGGGGATCTGATGGAAGAAGAAACTGCTCTGGATCTGCAGTACCGCGTGCCGGTGACACACTGGACAAGCATCGGCAGGATCGCTGAGATCCTGATCGGTTTTCATAACTGTAAAGACGCGGTTCCCGCGCTTCGGATGAAGCCCGGAAGCCTGGAAAAAAAGCTGTATTCCATGTATGTTTCTTATCTTCCGGAAGCAAAAGCCGCGAAGGATCTCGAAATGATCACAGATCAGAGAGGGAGTTTTCTGGAGCTTCTCCGAACGAAAAACCACGGCCAGTTCAGTCTGAACATCATTGCGCCCGGCGCGGAGAAAGGGCAGCACTGGCATAATTCCAAATGGGAGATGTTCATTGTTGTTTCCGGCCGCGGCCTGATCCGGCAGCGGAGGATCGGGACGGATGAAGTTACAGAGTACAAGGTGAGCGGGGAAAAGATCCGCGCGGTGCATATGCTGCCAGGGCATACCCACAGCATCAGGAATCTTTCGAAGGATGAACCGCTGACGGTGCTGATGTGGGCAAATGAAGCCTTTGATTCCAGCAGGCCGGACACCTTTACTGAAGAAGTATAAAGCAGAGGTTTTCTGTGGCGGTTTCGCGGATCCCGTGGTATGATGTGAACGGATATTGCGGCAGGCAGGACCCGCCGGGATGGAGGTTTTCATGAGAACACGTGAAGAAGCGCTGGCTTTCGGCCTGTCTCTGCCGGATACCTATCAGGAGGCGCCGTTCCATGACCTGAACTGGCAGCTGGTGCGCGTGAAGTACAATAAAAAAGCCTTTCTGTGGACCTACGAGATGGATGGCTGCATCCGGCTGAATCTGAAGGGAGATCCGGATACGAACTATTTCTGGCGCAAGATCTATCCCTCCGTACTGCCGGGCTATCATCAGAATAAGGAACACTGGAATACGGTTTTACTGGACGGGACAGTGCCGGATGAGGATATCCGCCGGATGATCCTGGAAAGCTACGAACTGGTTTCCGACAGCCCCACAAAACGGATCTATGAAGCAGTAAAACGGATCCCGAAAGGACGTGTCGCGTCTTACGGAACCATCGCGAGGCTTGCGGGAGATCCGAAGATGGCCCGGGCCGTGGGCAACGCTCTCCATAAGAATCCGGATCCTTCCGGGATCCCCTGTTTTCGTGTTGTCAACGGAAAGGGGGAACTGGCCGGGGAATTTGCCTTCGGCGGCGCAGGAAAACAGGCGGCGCTTCTGGAAGAAGACGGGGTACGCGTGGTCAATGGGAGAGTGGATATGTCGGTCTACGGATGGACGGGGGAGGACTGATCCTCCCGCAGGATCCCGAAGGCAAAGGAATATTTGACTCATGCCGTGTGAAATGCTATGATAACCGCATGAGCGCTAAAACAGAAGATAATAACGGAAAAAAGAAAAAATGGGCATGGCTGGTCCTGGCAGTAATTATTCTGCTGGGATCTGCCGTGCTTTTTATTGATTTCCTGATCCGCGGCAGCGGCCGGTGGATCATTACGGAAGAAGAGGCAGAGGGTCTTACGGATATCGACTGCATTCTGGTGCTGGGCTGCAGCGTGAAAAAAGACGGCACCCCGTCCGCCATGCTGGAGGACCGGATCCTGACAGGAGTCCGGCTGTATGAAGCCGGGGTCTCCGGGAAGCTTCTGATGTCCGGCGACCACGGCCAGGATGATTATGATGAAGTCAATACCATGAAGGATTACGCGGTGCAGGAGGGGATCGGCCCGGATGAGATCTTCCTGGATCACGCCGGCTTTAATACCTATGCCAGCATGTATCGTGCAAGGGACGTGTTCCAGGTGAAACGTGTGGTCATCGTTACCCAGCGGTATCATTTGTACCGGGCGCTGTATATCGCCCGGAAGCTGGGGCTGGAGGCGTACGGTGTGCCTGCGGACACGCGGACGTACAGCGGGCAGTTTCTGCGTGACCTTCGCGAGATCGCTGCGCGCTGCAAGGCATTTGTATACTGCATATTCATGCCGGAACCGGAATACCTGGGAGATCCGATACCTATACAGGGAAAAGGCAGCAGTACAGACGGGTGAAGCTTATGAGAGGAGGCATCATGGACCACTTGAGTTTTGAAGAAACCAGGCAGCTTCTTAAAGCGTGCGCAGAGCGGATCATCAGAAATGAAGCCTGGCTGTCCGGTATATAGATGCCGGTGCCGCCAGCACATGGCTGATCTTTCTTGCAATGAAGGATCAGATCCTCGGTGAAACATCGCCGGATCCTGAAATTGCTGAAACCTGCGATGCAAAAGCTGTGGAAGGGCCCCGGGAGATCCGGTGGAAAAAGAAACTGATCAATGATCCGAAGGATGTGGTAAAGGAGGAAGCGGAAGGTTTCCTGGCCGCGTTTGGCAAATGGTATGAAGCGGTTCCGGGCGTGAACGGCCTGGTACGGAAGGATATTCCTGAAGGGAAGACAGCACTCGTTGTGGGCGGCGGATCCGGCCATGAGCCCATGTTCGGCTTTTTCATTGGAGAGAATCTGGCGGACGCGTCTGTCAGCGGAAATGTGTTTACCTCTCCGGATCCCGTTTCCATCCGAAAAACCGCGGAAGCCGCGGAACGGGGCGGCGGCGTGATGTTCCTGTACGGGAATTACGCCGGTGACGTAATGAATTTTGATACGGCGGCAGCGGAGCTTGAAAAGCAGGGGATCCCGGTCCGGACGATCCTGGTCCGGGATGATATTGCCTCTGCGCCAAAGGAACGCAGCCGCGACCGCCGGGGGATCGGCGGAGACGCGCTGATGCTGAAGATCGCCGGGGCTGCATGCGCCTGTCTGGATCTTTCCGAAGCTGCCCGCGTCACGCAGAAAGCCGCGGACCAGCTGTATACCATCGGCGTAGGGCTGGAAGGCGCCACGATACCCGGGCAGAGATCGCCGATCTTTACACTTCCGGAGGATGAGATGGAATACGGGCTCGGTATCCATGGAGAACCGGGCGTCCGGCGGGTGAAGATGCGGACCGCGGATGAGATCACGGAAGATTTCGTGAACGCGATACTTGCGGACAGCGGGATCGCCGCAGGTGATACCGTCTGCACCTATGTCAACGGCCTGGGAAGCACCACACTCATGGAACTGATGATCATGAACCGCAGGCTCGCCGCGCTACTTAAGGAGAAGGGGATCCTCATTCATGATATGGACGTAAACAGCTATGTAATCACTCAGGAGATGGCAGGCGCTTCGATTTCCGTAATGAAGATGGACGAGGAGCTGCTCAGGTATTACGATATGCCCTGCTGGAGCCCGTATTACATGAAACAAAAATCATAGTTTTCATTTTATATAAACCGTGATACAATAAACGAAATTGTGTTGATCCGGCCCGGACGGAGAGATCCGCCGGTACAGATATGAGCATGGAGGATAGGATGCATCAGGAATATTTAATGGGAAATGAGGCCATCGCCCGCGGCGCCATTGCGGCAGGCGTGCATCTTGTGGCCGGTTATCCGGGCACGCCGTCCACAGAGGTTCTGGAGAACGTGGCAAAGTACCGTACGAAGAACACCTATGTGGAATGGTCCGTGAATGAAAAAACCGCGATGGAAGTGGCTGCAGGCGCGGCTTACGCAGGCGCGCGCGTCATGGTCACCATGAAGCAGGTGGGTCTGAATGTGGCGTCGGATCCTTTGATGAGCTTGGAATATGTAGGCATCGAAGGCGCTATGGTGGTGCTGACGGCGGATGATCCGGGGCCGATCTCTTCCCAGACGGAACAGGATACCCGGCGGTTTGCCGGTTTTTCCAAGCTTCCCTGTTTTGACCCCTCATCTCCTCAGGAAGCCTATGAAATGATCCAGGAGGCGTTTGACTATTCTGAAAAGTATAAGACACCGGTGTTCCTGCGTCCCACCACAAGGATCGACCATGCCTACGCGGTCGTTTCCGTGAAGGATGAAGAGGAATACCTGAAAAAATCAGTTCCGGGATTTGTGAAGGATACGAACCGCTGGGTCATTTTCCCGCGGCTTTCCTACGGCGCGCATCGGCGGATCGAATATAGAAATGAGGAGCTTTCCGATGTCTTTTCTTCTTACCCGCGGAACCGGATCCTGGATCCGGACGCTGAAGGAACGAAGGGCATTATTACCCAGGGCGCAAGCTTCGGCTATACCATGGAAGCGCTGAAGGCTTTCCCGAAGACGAAGGTGTTCCGGGTCGCGACACCGTATCCCTTCCCGGAAAAGAAGGCGCTGGAATTCCTGGAAGGCCTGGAAGAAGTCCTTGTGATCGAGGAACTGGATCCGGTGCTGGAGGACGCCGTGACGTATCTTGCGGGAAAATACCATCTTCCCCTTAAGGTGTACGGCAAACGGTCTCATCATGTACTGTATCAGGGCGAAAATTCCGTAGACCTGGTGAAGGGATATTTACGGGAGTTTCTGGGAAATGAAAACGAGACCTCCGGAACCGGAGAGCATCCCGCGGATTCCCGGGATACGCCGCCGGCGCTTCCCGTGCGGCCGCCGGTCCTCTGCGCGGGCTGCCCCCACCGGGCATCCTTCTACGCGGTAAAACAGGCCATGAAAGGCAGGAAGACGATCTTCTGCGGCGATATCGGCTGTTATACTCTGGGAAACGCTGCGCCTCTGGACATGACGGATACCTGTCTCTGCATGGGCGCGGCGATGGGCATCGCCCAGGGCGTCTGGCGGATGGAACCGGATACGAAATGTTTTGCGTTTGCGGGTGATTCCACCTTCTTTGCTTCCGCGGTTCCGGGCGTCATCAACGCGTTGTACAACCGGGCGGAAGTCACTTTCATTGTCCTGGATAATTCCACCACTGCAATGACGGGCCATCAGCCACATCCCGGTACGGGAGAGACCATGATGGGCGACGTCGCGGAAGGCATCAGCATTGAAGGGATCCTGAAGGGTATCGGCCTGGCCTTTGTAGAGACCGTGGATCCGCTGGATCATGCGAAAGCAGTGGATACCGTAAAACGCGCGGCGGAGCAGCCGGGTGTAAAGGCCATTATTTTCAAATATCCGTGTATCGCGAAATCAAAGAAAAAGGCCGCGCTCCGGGTGGACCAGGAGATCTGCATCGGCTGCACGAAATGCATCCGCGAGATCGGCTGCCCAGCGCTGGTGCGGCTGGACGGCGAGGTACGGATCGACGCGGGACTCTGCACCGGATGCGGCCTCTGCAGCCAGATCTGCCCGGCGCACGCGATTGGAGGTATCGATCATGAATAAGAATATCGTCCTGTGCGGTGTGGGCGGCCAGGGAATCGTACTTGCGGCCAAGCTTCTGGCTGCCACAGCCATGGAAAAGGGCCTGAACGTGATGAGCGCGGAAACCATCGGCATGGCGCAGCGCGGCGGCTCCGTTTTTTCCTTTGTGAAGATCGGTGATCAGGTGGATACGCCGATGATGGGCAACGGGACTGCGGACCTGATCATCGGATTTGAACCCGGGGAAACCGTGCGGGTGCTTCCGTACCTGAAACAGGGCGGCACGGTGATCACCAGCGACCGGCCGGTGGTTCCGGTGTCCGCGTCTCTGGAGCCGGGCTCTTAGCGTGCGGCGGATATGATCGCCTATCTCAAGAAGACGGTTCCGGATCTTCATGTGATCCATGCGGAACAGGTGCTTCAGGAACTGGGTTCTGACAGAGTCCTGAACGTGGTGATGCTGGGCGCTGTGGCAAAGACCGGAGTCCTGGGTTTTGACCCGGATGAGATGCTCCGGATCGTCCGGGAGCGGGTACCGGCCCGCTTTACCGAATTGAATACCAATGCCTTTATGGCTGGAAAAAGGATGGCGTAAGAGCTGTCCGGGATATATGCGTAAGAGACAGAATCAATGCAAGGGGGAAACATGAGAATTTCAGAAGTACAGATCGCGCAGGTAAATGACAGGATCCAGGCGCTGGTGAATGCAGGCAATTTCTATGGAACGAAGCTGAAGGAGGCCGGCATCAGCGGCATCAGCTCTTAAGAAGATTTCCTGAAGCTGCCGTTTTCCGAGAAAGCGGACCTTCGGGACGCTTATCCTTTAGGACTGATGACGGCGCCGGAAGAGGAGATCGTCCGGATCCATTCCTCATCAGGAACCACAGGCCTTCCTGTCATCATTCCGTATACCGCAAAGGACGTAGAGGACTGGGCGATCCAGTTCGCGCGCTGCTATGAAATGGCAGGCATTACGAATAAAGACCGTATCCAGATCACACCGGGCTACGGCCTCTGGACCGCAGGCATCGGCTTCCAGAACGGTGCGGAGCATCTGGGCGCGATGGTCATTCCCATGGGCCCCGGCAATACGGAAAAGCAGCTGAAGATGATGGTGGATATGGAGAGCACCGTGCTCTGCGCCACGTCCTCCTATGCGCTGCTCCTGGCGGAAGAGATCGCCCGCCGCGGCATCCGGGACCAGATCAAGCTGAAGAAGGGCGTGATCGGTTCCGAGCGCTGGGGCGAAAAAATGCGCAGCCGCATCGCGAACGAACTGGGCATCGAACTCTATGATATCTACGGCCTGACTGAGATCTACGGCCCGGGCATCGGCATCAACTGCGAATACAATACCGGGATCCATTACTGGGATGATTATATTTATCTGGAGATCATCGACCCCGTTACCCTTCAGCCGGTTCCGGACGGAGAATTCGGCGAGATCGTGATCACAACACTGGTGAAGGAAGGCGCGCCGCTGATCCGTTACCGCACCCATGATCTTTCCCGGATCATTCCGGGTGAATGCCCCTGCGGAAGCAAATATCCCAGGATCGACCGCATCATGGGCCGTACAGACGACATGATGAAGATCAAGGGTGTGAACGTATTCCCGAGCCAGATCGAGGAAGTGCTCAGGGAGTTCCCGGCACTGTCCTCCGAATACCAGATCCGCATCTCCCATCTGGAAGGCAAAGACACGATGCGTATCTACGTCGAAACCGACGGCACGCAGGACTTTATGGAACTTGCGAAGGAGATCGAGGACCGTGTGAAGGCCCGGATCGGTTTCACACCCATCGTGAAGGTGGTGGAGATCGGCATCCTGCCCAGAAGCGAAAAGAAGACCGCGCGCGTCATCGACGAACGCTACGAATAAGATGCCAGGGAGAGCCAGGGGGACGGTTCTCATGGCTCATTAAAATGAGGGTAACATGAAGGTACAACGATATCACCGGGACGCGGACGTCTCCTATACCTTGGGAGCGACGCTCACGTTTGAACTTCTGAAGTTCCGGAGGGATCTGATGGACCGGGTGTTCATCAGTTCGGATACAGATCTTTCCGGAGGAATTCAAAAGCTGATCACGGAGTGTGAAACGTCGGGTATTCCGGTGGAAAAGAATGATAAAGCGTTTCATATCCTGTCTCCTAAGGGAAA
>CADCQD010000036.1 GCA_902803485.1 uncultured Eubacteriales bacterium
AAATTCCGCGATGCACGCGTGAATGCCGTTGGGATAGATCGCAGTTACCTGGGGATCTGTCTTTTCGTGCCTGTATTCGTTCCAGACAAGCACGCGAATCTTTTTGTCTGCCATATCCTTCTCCTTATCACTCTTACTATATTTGTGTCACCAAAGCATATCCCGGACGGTTTTCGCGCTTTAACAAACCGCTATCCCGCAGTCCGCGCCTGGCTTTGCGCTTTACACAATCGCCATCCTGCAGTCCGCGCCAGGCTTCGTGCTTTACGCAGCTGCTATCCCGCAGTCCGTACCGGGCTTCTGCCTTTTACCAATATATCACTTCTGTTCCTGCAATTCTTTAAAAAACTGCGCGGATTTTTGTAAATCACGGGTATAATTGTCCGTGTCGAAGAATTCCGCTGCGTACACGCCGGTAAAACCCTGTTCTTCCAGCTGGCGCGCGATCTCCCGGAGCGGGATGATGCCGGAGCCGACGGCGCAGGGATACATGAGCGATCCGTCGGTCCGTGTCTTCGGATGGCCCGAGTTCATCTCCATCGTCCGGTCCTTCATATGGACAGAGACGGTATTGTGCCGGAAGACCGCGAATGCTTCCAGGCAGTCCTCGCAGCTGATGAAGAAGTTGCCGGTGTCGAAGAAGGTCTGAAGCTGCGGGATCCGCTCCTGGAAAAACCGGATGCCGTCAATGGTGCGGATGGGGCTGAGCAGGTGGTCATAGTCTTCCATGCCGCAGATCATCCCGTGCTTCCCGGCTTCTTCCGTAAATGCCGCGAGTCCCTGCACCATGTTCGCGAGTTCCGTGGGTTCCCGTTCCGGATCTCCGGAGTACAGGCCCGGTACCGGCAAAAGATGCGTGGAGCCCATGAGCTCTGCTGCCCGGATCAGCCGGAGATCATTCATGTTCTCCGGATCCTCCGCCCAGCGGAAGTTGTCGTAGATCTCCCATACTGTAAGGCCGGCTGCTGCCAGCTGCTCCTTCAGTTCTTCGGAAGCATCCTGACAGTCCATGTTTACATAATCATAGCCCAGGCTCTTTGCCTCCGCAAAGATCTCCGGAAGGCCGCAGTCCTGCTCCCGGGCTGCCATCTGCAAGTGCTGTAAAAATACGCCGAATTTCATGATGTCCGTACCCTCCTGCTCTTTTTCAGCATCTCCCGGAGCCAGTCCGCCCTGTCAAGAAGACCGTCCATGCTGTTCAGCCGGAAGGTCCAGTTGATGTTGTTGATGGTGCTGGGCACATTGATGCGGGATTCCGTTCCCATGCTCAGGATATCCTGCGTAGGAAGTATGCAGTATTCCGGAACGTCCATCAGGATCAGCTCCGCGAACTGCTCTGCTTTTGTACCCTTTTCTGTGTCAATGCCCCGTTTGGCCAGTGCCTTTTCGCTTTCCTCCTGCTCTTCCGGTGAAAGAGATGCCCACCAGCCCTCAATGGTATCATTGTCGTGTGTGCCGGTATATATGAACATATTTCTCTTGGAGATGAATTTCTTGTCCAGGAGCGTAAATTCGATCACGTTCATGCCGGGGAATTTGAAATGATCCCGGAGCTCATAGACTTCATCCCGCATCATTCCCAGGTCTTCCGCCACGATCTTCGTCCCTTTAAGCTTCGGAAGCACCGTGTCAAAGAATTCATAGCCCGGCGCCTCGATCCACTCGCCGTCTACGGCGGTGGGGCAGCTGGCGTTGATCGCCCAGTAGGTGTCAAAGGCGCGGAAATGATCGATGCGGATCATGTCAAAAAGTTCCGCGGTTCCCGTGAGGCGGTCGATCCAGAACTGATATCCGGTCTCCTTGAAACGGTCCCAGTCGTAAATGGGATTTCCCCAGCGCTGGCCGTCCGCTGCGAAGTAATCCGGCGGGACCCCTGCGACTAACCGGGGATAGCCGTCCTCATCCAGAAGGAAGCAGTCCTGGTTCATCCAGACGTCCAGGGAATCCTGTCCCACATAGAAAGGAATATCGCCCATGAGCTTGATCCGCTGCTTCTTCGCGTAACTGCGGATCTTATGCCACTGGCGGAAGAACAGATACTGGAGGAACATCTGGAACCTTACTTCTTCCAGGATCTCCTCCGGAAGCTCCGGCCTGTCCTTGATCCAGTTCCGGTCCTCCGGGATCCATTCCATCCAGGGCTTTCCTTCATTTTTATTCTTCAACGTGATAAACACGCCGTATAAAAACACCCAGTCCTTCTGAATGAACTTTTCATAATTCTTGTCCGGCTTGAAATTCCGGTACGCCTCCCGGAGCACCCGGACTTTAAATTCCCGGATGCGGTCATATTCCACATGATCGGGATCGGTCGCGATGGGTTCCGGCTTCCGGGATAAAAGTCCCTCTTCCACCAGCGTGTCCAGGTCGATATACATGACTTCGCCGGCGAAGGAAGAAAGGGGCTGGTACGGCGAATTGCCGTAGCCGATGGGATTTAAGGGGAGCAGCTGCCAGATCTTCATCCCCACAGATTTCAGATAGTCGATAAACGCAAAACTGCATTGTCCAAAATCCCCGGCGCCGTACGCGCCGGGAAGTGAGAAAACAGGTGCAAGGATTCCTGCCTGCCTCATATTTGCCTCCGGTTATGATCACTATGTGCTGTCCGGGGCGCTTCCCTTATCGAAAAGCGCCCCGCATGGTTATGTTGTGCCGGCCCGCCGCCTGCAGTCGAAATGCCTGGCATTTGTCCTGCGGGCGATGGATGCCGCTTAGTTCAGAAGCGCCTCAGACCAGTAGACCTGGTTGTAGATGTCCGTGAACCGGTACATCATGTTCGCGCGGCCGGTTTCGATCACGAAGTTCGCGATCTCAATGTCCGGGGTATAGGTGATGGTGTCGCCCAGATAGAAGGTATCCTGGTACTCGCCCTCGTAGGTGTAGTAATCGCAGATGAAATCCAGTGTATCGCCTTCCTTCAGCGCCACAAGCTCTTCATCAGACGCAAAAGCATCCAGCGCTTCACCTTCACTGTCAAAGACTTCAAAGGGCTCTGCTGCTTCATCGTCTGCTTCCGCGGTAAGGTTCTTCGCCACCTGGTCGGTCTCCTCAAGGTCATAGACCGGGATCGCGCCCGCGATGGTTCCTGCCGGATGCTCATTATCGAAGGTGAGCATCAGCCGTACACGCTCGCCGTTTAAGAACGCCGGGACGTAGCCGTGGACCGCGAAGTTTTCGCCATCCGAGAAGCTGTCCAGATAATAGTAAGCGACGCCCTGCCCGCCGATGCTGAGCCAGGTCACTTCTTCTGCAGAAGGAGCGAGGAGATTGCCGTGATCGTCAAACTCGTATACATTATCGACGCCCAGGTCAATGTAGCCTTCGCCGTCGTTGTAGTACATGGACATAGCGATGTCCGTGACCATCTCCCAGTTATCGAGAGGCATGCGGATGACGTAGTCGTCGCCGTCTTCGACCCAGTTCAGATAGCCGGGATCAAACTGATGTTCAAAGATGAACTCTGCCGTCTGGTCCAGCGTCAGCGCGCGGCCCGTGAAGAAGCCGGTGTTCCCGGAATCCAGACCTGAAAGTCCCGCGCCGGAGAAATCGCCGCCGCCAAGGAGCGCGCCCAGAAGGTCGGAGATGCCGCCGCTGGAGGGATATGAGGAGGAGGTGTTCTGGCCGCCGCCCAAGAGATCCAGCAGGCTTCCCGCACCGCTGTTGCCGAAACTTGCCGCGCTGCCTGAGCATTCCATCGCCGCGAACTCCTGGATGCACTTGGAGTAATCATCCCCGAGGCCGATCTTGTTGTAGGTCGCTACAGCAGAGTCCACGGTACGGGCGCTTCTGTAGGGGAAGAAGATGGAAACACCGTAGCAGTTGGTCATGTCGTTCGATGTTTTGTTGTACTTCACCGCGCCCAGGACCGCCTGTCTGAGGGCCTTCGCTTCATCCGTTCCCAGTTTGTTCAGGAAGTCTACCAGGTCGATCTGGTCGATCCGGCTGGACTGCGCGAACTCGCGCGTCGCGGAACGTGCTTTGGAAACGCTCTGGTAGTTATTGTTCTTGATCAGTTCTGTGGTCGATTTCGAGAAGTTGGCCAGAGCCGTGGGTACAGTGCCCGCGAACTCCGCCACGTCTACCACGGAAAGGGTCGCGGACTGGCCGCGGGCCTTGGAGGCGCAGACATTGACGAAACTGTCAACGATCGTCTTGCC
>CADCQD010000037.1 GCA_902803485.1 uncultured Eubacteriales bacterium
GATGATCCTGCCGCATTTCATTTTTTTTTTAATGATACGGCGACCACCGAGATCTACACAAAATGTTTCTTTGAAAGCGCCGGTTTCAGCGGATCCGGAGAGACCTGCGTAACGAGACAGCGGGAGGATACAGGAGATATAATTAAATGAAACTACGGCATGAAATCAAGCATGAGCTCCGGCTGGGAGATCTTTACGCGCTCCGGTCCCGGCTCCCTCTCCTGCTCCGGCCCGATCCCCACGGAGACTGCGGCCGTTATCAGATCCGGAGCCTGTATTTCGACAATCTTTATGATAAAGCGCTTCTGGAGAAGATCAACGGAACAGACCACCGGACAAAATTCCGGCTCCGGTATTACAACGGGGATACTTCATACATTGTTCTTGAAAGGAAAAGCAGGCACGGGACCCTCTCGGAAAAGAAACAGGAAGAGGTCAGCATAGAGGAAGCAGGGCTTCTTTCAGAAGGCAGGATCTCTGATCTTCTTTCCACAGACAAACCGCTTCTCAGAGAACTGCTTTCAAGGATGTCCATGGAGGGACTGCGCCCGAAGACCATTGTGGATTATACCCGCGAAGCGTTTATCTTCCCGCAGGGGAACGTCCGTGTGACTCTGGATACGGATATCCATACCGGAATGTACTGCACGGATTTTCTGGATCCGGACTGTGTTACCGTTCCAGCCGGCGGTCCGGCGGCTGTTCTGGAAGTCAAATGGGATGAATTCCTGCCATCCGCAATCTGCGATATCATCCGGATCCCGGGGATCCGGGCAGCATCCTTTTCAAAATATGAGATCTCCCGTATCTACGGCTGACGATCAAGGAGGAATCTATGAACTTCAGTGATATTTTTAAATCCAGCTTTCTCGAAAACGTCGCGAGCATCAGCCTTCTGGACATGATCCTGGCGCTTGCGCTCTCCTTCGCGATCGGCTTTTTCATCTTCTTTGTTTATAAAAAGACCTATGCCGGCGTCATGTACTCTTCCAGCTTCGGCGTTACACTTGTCGCTCTGACCATGGTCTCGACGTTCGTGATCCTCGCGGTCACGTCCAATGTGGTCCTTTCCCTCGGTATGGTAGGCGCGCTCTCCATTGTCCGTTTCCGTACCGCAATTAAAGAGCCCCTGGACATCGCCTTCCTTTTCTGGGCCATCGCAGCCGGCATCGTACTCGCCGCGGGGATGATCCCTCTCGCCATGTTCGGAAGCCTGGCCATCGGAGGTGTCCTCTATTTCTTCATCAACCGGAAAGCATATGTGAATCCTTATATTGTCGTGATCCGCTGCGAGGATCAGAACGCGGAAGCAAATGCAATGGATTTCCTCGCGGAACAGACGGAAAGATGCGTTGTCAAAAGCAAAACGGTCCAGAAAGGATCTATTGAGATCAATGCGGAGATCCGCCTGAAGGACCAGAACACAGGTTTCATCAATACACTTACTGACATGAACGGCGTTACAAGCGCGGTGCTGGTCAGCTATAACGGGGATTATATGGGCTGACAGGCACGCCGGGGAGATACATGAAATGTCTACCAGTGAGTATTTTGATAAGATCTGCGGCATCGTCATTCTGATCGCGCTCATTATTACCGTATTGTTTATGAACGGTGAGATGCTGGGGCTGAAGGTCCTTGTGGACGAAGACAGCGAGACCCATGAGTCGAATCAGTATTTTACACAGAATGACCGGAACGGAAACTGGGATACGAAAGGAGCCGCGGAGATCTTCCTTCAAGGCAGCAGCGCATCGATCAAAGGAAACGGCGCGTATATGAAGGACGGCGATCTGGTCATCGCGTCCACCGGCCGGTATATAATTGAAGGAGTTCTGGAAGGCGGCAGCGTGATCGTGAACGCGGAACTGAATTCCAAAGTATGGATCCTGTTTTCCGGAACGGACATCTATTGTCCGGACAACGCGTGCCTCAGGGTGGAACAGGCCGACAAGGTATTTCTTACATTAAAGGAAGGTACCGAAAACCGGCTGGAAAGCGGAAGCGTCTACAGTGAGAAAGCCGTAAAGGGCGGAACTGACGGCGTCATATTTGCCCGTGACGATCTGACGGTAAACGGCAGCGGTTCCCTGGAAATATCCGGCGGGAACAGGCATGGCATCGCGGCTAATGACGACCTGGTCATTGCAGGCGGCGTGATCCGGATCGACGCGCCGGATGACGCTCTGCACGCGAATGACAGGATCAATATCGCGGATTCGGATCTGACCCTTCATGCCGGCGACAAGGGTATCGTGGCGGATAAACAGGATGGTTCCATATATTTTGAATCCGGAGCCCTTAAGATCAGCTCCTGTGATGACGGCCTTCATGCAGGCGGCAGCATTCTGATCAGCGGAGGAAGCCTGATGATCGATTCAGAGGATGACGCGGTCCACTCTGATACGGAATTCAGACTGACTGACGGCATCCTTCAGATCACCCGGGCGCAGGAAGGCATTGAAGCCCCCCGGATCACAGTGGAAGGCGGCGAACTTTCCATCAGCTGCAGGGATGACGGGCTGAACGCCTACGGAAAAAGCGATACGTTAGGCGCGTATCTCGGAAATCTGGGGATCGATATCCGAAAGCCGCCTTCCGAGCCTGATCCCGAGCTTCCTACTGTAAACATCAGCGGAGGAAAGATCACGATCATCAACGGACTGGGCGCGAACGCGGACGGGATCGACTCCAATGGGAATATCCTGATTTCCGGCGGCGAGATCCTGATCAGCCTGATCGGCAACGGGATCAACAGCGCGATGGATTACGGAAAGGAAAACGGAGGTATCCTGAAGATCGACGGAGGCACCGTGATCGCCGCGGCAAGCGCTGCGTCAGTGGAAGAGATCTCCTCATTTTCCGGTCAGGCAACGCTCCTTTACTTACAGGAAAATCCGGAGCTCTCCAATTCAGTCATTACACTGTTTGATCCTGACGGCAGGATCATTCTCGCGCACGCGGTGCCGTTAAGCTACACAGCCCTCCTTCTCAGCTGTCCGGAACTGAAAACCGGGACGACCTATACCCTGGATGTCAACGGCCGCCGGGAAGAGATCACCGTTACCGGGTCAAGCGGGATCTATGGCCCTCTCTCCGGATCTTCGAAGCAGCCATAAACGTTTGATCATAGAGAAGAAAAGAGACCCGCGGAAGAAAATTCTCTTCCGCGGGTCTCTTTTTTACTTACGATATCAGAACCCTGTTCAGGATCACTCTTCAGGAACTTCCGGAGCAGCTTCTTCCACAGCATCCGCAACAGCTTCCGCAGCCTCTTCCACTGCTTCTGCAGCTTCAGGAACAGCCTCTTCTACTGCTTCTACAGCTTCCGGAACTGCTTCTTCTACTTCTTCTGCAGCTTCTAAAGCAGCAGCTTCCGCTTCCTTCGCAGCTTCACGGGCAGCTCTTTCAGCCTGACGCGCTTCTTCCGCATCCATACGGCGGATATATGCATTGATATCTACAAATGCTTCGTCCGCGTCATCTCTCTGCTCGTTGTTTCTTCTGTCGTTTCTGTTATTTCTCGGTCTTTCCGGTCTGGGAAGAAGTGCCTTCATGCTGAGGCTGATCTTCTTGGAATCCAGATCCAGATCATAGATCTTCACAGTCACTTCCTGGCCAAGTGTAAGAACATCACTGGGCTTCTCGATCCGCTCTCTGGCGATCTGAGAAACATGCAGAAGTCCGTCCACACCCTTTGCCAGTTCGACAAACGCGCCGAAGTCCGTCATACGGGCAACCTTACCGGTTACAACATTACCGACTGCAAATCTGGTCTCCGCATCTGCCCAGGGATTTTCATCCGGGAACTTGCAGGAAAGAGCGATCTTGCTGCCTTCAATGTTCTTAATAAACGCTCTGACTGTCTGGCCGGTAGTAAAGACCTTCTTCGGGTTTTCGATACGGCCCCAGCTCATCTCAGAGATATGAAGCAGGCCGTCCGCGCCGCCAAGATCAATGAACGCGCCGAAGTCTGTGACGTTCTTCACGGTACCTTCTACGGTATCACCCACATTCACTCTTGCAAGAAGCGC
>CADCQD010000038.1 GCA_902803485.1 uncultured Eubacteriales bacterium
ATCTTTAACCAGTCTCTGATGGAGCTGGGCGCCCTGGTATGTATCCCGAACGGGGAACCGAAATGCGGGGAGTGTCCGGCAAAGGACCGGTGTGAGGCCTGCCTTTCGGGCAGGACCCGGGAAATTCCTGTAAAGGCCGTGAAGAGAGCCAGGGATCTGACAGAACTGACGGTACTGATCCTCGCGGACGGAGAGTACTTATATATTTCAAAAAACCACGGGAAGGGGCTTTTGGCCGGCCTGTACTGCTATCCGTACTGCCCCGGGACACTGTCTTCAGAAGAGGCCCTAAAGAAAGCGGAAGCATTGGGTTTTTACGTCAATGAAATGATCCCGCTCGCGCGTGCAAAGCATCTGTTTACTCACAGGGAATGGGACATGACGGCATGGTTCCTGAGAGTCTCGGACCGGGATCCTTCAGGCCATCCGGAACTTCTTAAGGTGACGGAGGAGATGCTTCAGACGTCATACCCTATGGCGCGCGCATTTCAGAAATGGGAAAATGAAAAGAAAGAACTGATGGGGAAATGAAAAAAAGGATCTTGATACTGATAGCAGCCCTGCTGGTGCTTTTCGCGTCAGCCTGCGGTGATAGTAAAGAATCATATAACGCGGGGATCGCCGCGTTCCGCGGAGAAGATTATGAAGAGGCGATCCATTCGCTTCTTCAGGCGATCTCCCAGGGGATGGAAGACCCGTTTGTAAAAGCCGACCTCGCGCTTGCGTATGAAAAGTCCGGACAGATGACAAAAGCGCTGGAGTATCTGAACGCGGCGCTTAAGGAAGCCCCGGAGGATCCCGGAGTCCTGAAGAGGATCGGCAGATTCTATGAATACGCGGGAGACCGGATCACCGCTCTTAAGTATTTCGCGAAGTCCCTTCGTACTCCTGAGGGTGAAATGTCAGAGCCTGATCTGGAGACTACCGCCTACGCCGCGGAGATCGAGGAGCGCTACGGAAATTATGATGAGGCGATCCGGCTGTATAACACGCTGATCACTCAGAATTATATGGTGCCGGAGCATCAGATGCTTGCCGGTATGTGCTATCTGAAAATGCGCCAGATCGAAGCCGCGTGCCAGTATTTCGACCTATTGGCTCAGGATGAAGGCGTGATCCCGGAGTATTATCTGATCATTTACCATGCGCTTTGCGACCGGGGATTTACAGAGGAAGCGGAGCCGTATTTCCAGGAGGGGCTGAAACTCTGTGATCAGGAGGGAAGCATCTCCCGGGGAGAGTATTACGCGGACGCGTTCCGTACGGAACTCGCGGAAGAAGAGGGACTGGAAGGATCCACAACAGGAACTATGCTGGCGCAGGCATCCCTTCTCGTGGAGGACGGGGATCTGGACGGCGCGGAGGCGGTCTATACGGATCTGATCCAGAAAGGTGAAGATCTGGAAAAGGTCTATAATCAGTATCTGATGCTGAAGGCGAAGCAGGGCGATTTTCCGGCAGCTTTCCGTCTGCTTTCCTATGTGCAGACGGGTTCAGACGCGGCGGCCAAAAAAGACGCGGACTGGAATGAAGTCCTTCTTTATGAGCTGCAGATGGATTACGGGACGGCGCTGACGAAGCTGGAGGCCTTTATGAAGGCTTATCCGCCCACTGAGACCGTATGGCGGGAATACGCCTTCCTTTCCCGGGCGGCTGCGGGATTCTGACAGCGCAAAAATCTGCGCGCATCCTGTACGCGTCTCCGGATTTCTGTATTCAGACCGTATCAGTTTTGCGTGAACAGAAGATGCGGTTTCCGGAAATCCTGCCGGAAACGGTTGCAGGCCGGAAATTTATGAATTATGATCGGAGGAAGGAAATATGTGGTGGCTGGTTTTTCCCGGAGCAGCGCTTCTTTTTCTCCTGGTGATCCTGATCCGGTCCTCCAGAGAAAGGAAAATGCTTTCGGAAACATGTTATACTGTTTACATCAAAGACCTTCCGGAAGCATTTTATGATACAGAACTGGCATTTCTTTCGGATCTTCATGGAGAGGATTTCGGAGAAAACGGCAGCGCGCTGGCAGAAACGCTTCTTCGCGATCCGCCGGCGCTGGTGCTGGCAGGCGGAGATATGCTCACGGTGAAAAAAGGGATCCCCTTTGATACTCATTCTCTCGAGAGTATCCTGCAGGCGCTCTCCGGCAGGATCCCTGTGTATTATGCTTTAGGGAATCACGAAAGCCGTATGAGAGAGTATCCGGAGGATTTCCCCGGGTGGTACGGGCGCTTCCTTTCCCTGACGGAAAAGTACGGGGTGATCCTCCTCGACAATGCTTCCGCGTATTATGAAAAGGACGGGCAGAAGCTCAGGATATCAGGCGTCACTCTGGACAGAAAGTATTATAAAAAAGGCCGTACCGAACGCATGAAGGTATCTGATGTGGACGCGGCCATCGGTCCTTCCGGAGACTGTCCGGAAATCGTGATGATGCATTCCCCGATGTACGGAAAGACACTCAGCGCCTGGGGCGCGGACCTGGTGCTTTCCGGCCATTTCCATGGCGGCACGGTGCGGCTTCCCTTTTTAGGGGGCGTAATGACGCCGCAGTTCCAGTTCTTTTCATCCTACGCGAAAGGCGAGAAGCATTTCGGCCGTACAACAGAGATCATCAGCGGCGGACTCGGCACGCATTCCATCCGGATCCGCTTTATGAACAAACCGGAGATCATCCGGATCCGGCTTTTGCGCGACGGCCGGAAATAAGCATGCAGGGCATTCTGAGGAGCGTAAATGAGTGTAGAGATCAAGCTATCAGCATTTGAGGGGCCGCTGGACCTTCTGCTTCTTTTGATCGAAAAGAATAAAGTGGATATCTATGATATCCCCATCGTGACCATCACGGACCAGTACATGGCGTATCTCAGCAGCCTGGAGGGAGAAAATCTGGAGCTTCTCAGCGACTTCCTTGTCATGGCCAGCACGCTCCTTGACATCAAGGCCAGGATGCTGCTTCCGAAGGAAGAGGACGAAAACGGAGAAGAGATCGATCCCAGAACAGAACTGGTGGAGCGCCTGATCGAGTACAAAGAGTATAAAATGATGGCGGAGGATCTGGGAGAGATCTACAGTGAGGAAAAACAGCCGTTTTTCCGTGATCCCAGTTTTCCGGAGGAAGTGCTTTCCTACCGCCCGCCGGTGGACCTTGAAGCTTTGTTTTCCGGTATTACGGGAGAACGCCTGCTGGAAGCTTTCCGTACGGTACTCACCAGACAGGAGGAAAAGATGGATCCCGTGAGGAGCCGTTTCGGCACCATTCAGCGGGAACCTGTGAGGCTTTCGGACAAGGTCGGCATCGTCAGGGATTTCTGCCTGAAAAAGGGGAAATTCTCTTTCAGAGACCTTCTTACAGGACAGCATACAAGAACAGATGCCGTGGTCACGTTCCTGGCCTGCCTGGAACTGATCCGCATCGGTTATATTTCCGTCAGCCAGCAGGGGACGTTCCGGGAGATCGAATTTACCTGGAATAAGGACAGCAGCGCTGAACTGACGCACGAGGATCTGATGCAGTATGAATGAACAGGATAGAAGCCGCCTGAAGGCGGCGGTCGAGGCAGTATTATTCACCACCGGAACGGCAGTAGCCCTGAAGACCCTTTCCCAGGCGCTGGAGCTTTCCGAGGAGGAGGTCATCGGGCTTCTTCAGGAAATGCAGGAAGGATATGAACAGGAGGACCGTGGGATCCGGATCATACGCCTGGAAGACGCGTATCAGCTCTGCACGAAGGCGGAGTTTTTTGACACCCTGGTGCGCGTGGCTTCCCAGCCCCAGCGGCCGGTGCTGACAGAGGTCATGCTGGAGGTGCTTTCCATCATTGCCTACCGCCAGCCGGTCACAAAGGGCGAGATCGAACGCCTGAGGGGCGTCAGCAGCGATTATTCCGTCAACCGCCTGGTGGAGTACGGGCTGGTGGAGGAAGCGGGACGGCAGAATTCCCCGGGACGCCCGATCCTGTTTGTCACCACGGAGAATTTCCTCCGGGCCTTTGGCATTTCATCCGTATCAGAACTTCCGGTGATCAGTGACGATACCGTGGAGCGGGCCATGCTCCAGGCATTTAAAGAAGCAGGAATTACCGCGGATGAATTCAATGCCCTGAAGGAGAATGCCGGCGGAACGGATGCCTCAGAGGAAGATCCGGAAGGTGTGACCCGGGCGGAGGAAGATAATGAAAACAGTGCCCTGTCGGACAGCGGTACGGAAAAGGAGGGAACAGAGGAGTGAAGTTCATGTTTGCTTCTGACCTGCACGGGTCAGCATTTTACACGGAAAAGGTCATCAGAAGATTTGAAGAGGAAAAACCTCAGAAGCTGATCCTTCTCGGGGATTATCTGTATCACGGCGCAAGGAATGATCTGCCGGAGGGATACGGCCCGAAGGCTGTGGCGCCGCTTCTGAATTCCATTAAGGAAAAGATCGCGGCGGTCCGGGGAAACTGTGATTCAGAGATCGACCAGGTCGTTCTGGAGTTCCCCATTCTTGCGGATTACATCCTGATGTATGTAGATGGACATGACTGGTTCATTACCCACGGGGATCATCACAACGAGCAGGCCATGCCTCCCCACAGCGAAGGCACCGTCCTGATCCACGGGCATACGCATGTGAAGGCGGCGGAAAAGATCGGTGATTTCTATTATGTAAATCCGGGTTCCGCGTCGCTTCCGAAGGATGATGATTTCCACAGCTATATGACCTACGAGGACGGTGTGTTTACGATCCGTGATCTCGCGGACGGCAGTCCTTTAAAAACACTGATCCTGTAAATTCTGTATTCTTCGCGGGGCCTTTGCCGTAAAGGCGCGAGGCCCCGCGTCTCTATCTTTTCAGCCTCATTTCCGGGGCTTTTCTGTTTTCCATGATCTTCAATTGAACAGTATGATTCTGACACCTGCATGGCTTGAAATGGAGGCGCTATGGGTTTTGGCAAAGTCATTTCGTCCGCGATCACAGGCATCGACGGACGGCGTGTAGTAGTGGAGGCAGACTACGGTGACGGGCTGCCTTCCTTTGATATGGTCGGCTTTCTTTCGTCAGAAGTCCGGGAAGCCAGGGAACGGGTGCGTTCCGCCCTGAAGAATACAGGGATCGAGATCCCTCCGGGGAGACTTACGGTGAATTTAAGCCCGGCGGATCTCAGAAAGCAGGGGAACGCGTTTGATCTTCCCATCGCCGTATCGATCCTGGTGGCATGCGGCATCCTGCCGGAAGCCTTTACCGACGGTTACACCTTTGTGGGGGAACTGTCTCTGGACGGCAGGCTCCGGGGAATCGAAGGCATGCTTTCCCACGCGATCTCCGCGGGAGAACAGGGAATGCGCGGATGCATCGTTCCCGCGGAAAACGCGGCGGAAGGCGCGATGGCTGAAACTGTCGATATCTTCGGCTTCGAAACGCTCCGGGACGTGATCGACTTTCTCCTCGGCAATATGGAAAAGGATCCGGAGCCGGTACCGGACCCGGCGGCGCGTCCGGTCCGGGAGGAGGATCTGGATTTTTCAGAGATCCTGGGACAGGAGAGCCTGAAGCGGGCCGTAGAGGTGGCCAGCGCAGGAATGCACGGGCTTCTTCTTGTGGGCCCTCCCGGCGCCGGGAAATCCATGACCGCAAAAAGGATCCCGACCATCCTTCCTCCTCTGACCCGGGAGGAACAGCTGGAGACCTCCAGGATCCACAGTGTGGCCGGGATCCTGGACAGAAGCAGAGGGATGGTCACCATGCGGCCGTTCCGGAGCCCTCACCATACCATATCCGTACAGGCTCTTGTGGGCGGCGGACTCTATCCCCGCCCGGGGGAAATGTCCCTGGCGCATAACGGCGTGCTTTTCCTGGATGAGCTTCCTGAGTTCACACGGATGACACTGGATTCCATGCGCCAGCCGCTGGAGGACAAAAAGATCCTGATCTCGCGGGTGCACGGGACCTATGTTTTTCCTGCCCGGGTCATGCTGGTCTGCGCGATGAATCCCTGCAAATGCGGCTATTATCCGGACAGGAACAAATGCAGGTGCAGCGAGCGGGAGGTGCGGACGTATCTGGGAAGGATCTCCAGACCCTTTCTGGACAGGATCGACATATCCGTGGAACTGCCCCGGGTATCGCTTTCTGAAATATCCTCAGAAAGAAGGGGCGAGAGTTCCAAAGAGATCCGGCGCCGTGTGCTGAAGGCATGGGAGGTGCAGAAGGAACGCTACAGGGACGACGGGATCGTCTTCAACTCGCAGCTTTCGGGAAGCCAGATCCGGAAATACTGCGTCCTCGGGCAGGAGGAGAAGGATCTGATGAAGAACGTGTTTGACCGGCTGGACCTTTCCGCGCGTGCTTATGACCGGATCCTGAAGGTGGCGCGCACCATCGCGGACCTTTCAGGGGAAGAGCGGATCAAAGCGGTGCATCTTAGGGAAGCCGTCAGCTACAGGGGAACGGACCGGAAGATCAGCGGCTTTATGTAAAGGGAAAGGAGCGGAAATGGAACGGACACTGGCTTGTTTTTTATTGAACTGCGTTCCCGGGATCTCATATGAAAAGCTGGCAAAATGCCTGGAATACGCGGGAAGCCCGGAGGCGCTTTCGGAAATGCCCGGAGCCCGGCTTTCGGAATGCGGCGCAGTGATCTCTTTTTCAGAGCAGGCCGCCTGGGATGAATGGCGGGATCCGGAGCTCCTGAAAAGAAAATATGACAGCATGGAGAAGAAAGGGATCGTGTATTATTCCCGGTATGATCCGGATTTTCCCCGGAGGCTCCTTACGCTCAGGGACTGTCCCTTCGGCATTTTCGTAAAAGGAAAGCTGCCGGAGGAAGAAAGAAATGCCGCGGCGATCGTCGGATCCAGGAAATGCACAGTCTACGGGAAAGAATCGGCGCACTTTTTCGGGAGGATGCTGGCAAAAGCCGGGATCCCGGTGATCAGCGGGCTGGCGCTGGGCGTGGACGGAATGGCAGGACGGGGAGCGCTGAGTGCCGGCGGGTATACGCTGGCCGTTCTCGGCTGCGGCGCCGATATCTGTTATCCCGCGGAGAATATCGATCTGTATCAGGCGCTTTCCGCCGAGGGCGGCATCGTCTCCGAACGTCCGCCGGGATATGAAGCCCGGCCTTATGATTTTCCCATCCGGAACCGGCTCATCAGCGGGTTTTCCGACGTGCTCATCGTGATCGAAGCCGCGGAGAACAGCGGCTCCATGATCACGGTAAACCATGCGCTGTCCCAGGGGAAGGACGTATTCGCGCTTCCGGGACGTGTGGGAGACAGGATGAGCGCCGGAACGAATGAACTTCTGAAAAACGGAGCGCAGGTCCTGACCTGTCCGGAGGACATTTTCCAGTATTTCGGAATGACGGTGAAAAATGAAACGGTCCGGAAAAACCAGGTGCGGCTTTCACGGGAAGAGAAGATCATTCTGGACCTTATGGGAAGCACGCCTGCCGGCGTGGACGACCTTCTGGAAAAAAGCTGCTTTCCCGTAAGCATCCTGACCGGGATCCTGGTGGATCTGGAAATCAAAGGCGCGGTGAAGAAAAACGGAATGAACGGATATATCCGTCTCATCTGACCCGTAAAAACAGGTTGGAAATCCCGCGGGATTTGTGTATAATGCTATTTGGAATAAGAGCGTGCCGGACCCGCCGGCATCCTCTGAGTATAAACGAACGGAGTAGTTTCCATGAAAGAATTTCTGAATAAGCTGTTTGGCAGATATCTGATCTTTGCTATCGGGATCCTCGGATTCCCGGCGCTGATGTGGATCACCTGGGTCCAGTCCGTGGGATTTGTGTATGTGGATCTGTCCACATTTATCATGCTGTTCGCGGGCACCTGTTTCCTGGGCGTGATCGCGGTGAGATATGCCAGGATCAACCAGCACGCGCGGCTTAAGGATATGAAGCATATGATCATCGGAGACGCGGTCTGCTTTATCCTCTGCCTGATCATCAGCTACTTTGCCTATATGGTGGCATATTATTATATGGGTCTCTGCGGAATGGGCTTCTGCCTCGGAAATATCTGGTATTACCTGCACTGGGTGAGGACTGACGCAAAGCCGAAGCCGGCGGCGGAAAAAGCGCCGGCGCAGGGAGCATGAAAACGGAGATCCTCAGGGCCTCAGGGAATGATCTCTCCGGTATCTGTCTTCGCGTCAAGGAGATCTGGGAAAGCGGAGGCCTTGTGGCTTTTCCTACGGAAACGGTCTACGGGCTTGGCGCGGACGGCCTGGACAGCACGGCGTCGCGCAGGATCTACGCGGCAAAGAACCGTCCTTCTGATAACCCGCTGATCCTTCATATCGGAGATCAGAAGGATCTGGAGCCCCTGGTACAGAGGGTCACGGAAAACGCGGAAAAGCTGATGGACGCGTTCTGGCCGGGGCCTCTGACCATGATCCTTCCGAAGTCTTCCGCAGTACCGGATGAGACCAGCGGCGGGCTTCCTACTGTGGCGGTCCGGATGCCTTCGCATCCGGTGGCGAACGCGCTTCTGAAAAGCGTCAGCGTTCCCATCGCCGCCCCCAGCGCGAACCTTTCCGGACGCCCGAGTCCCACAAAAGCCGCGCACGTCATTGAAGACATGAACGGGCGGATCGACGCCATCGTGGACGGCGGCGACGTGGGTATCGGCATCGAATCCACCATCGTGGATCTGTCCCAGGAGGTTCCGGTGCTGCTCCGGCCCGGGTTTATTACAATGGATATGCTTGCCGGAGTTTTAGGCGAAGTCCAGGTGGACCCTGCCATTACCCGGGAGGCGATCATCGGGCACAGGACCATAACCGGCGCGCCGAAGGCGCCGGGCATGAAATACAGGCATTACGCCCCGAAAGCCCCGCTGACCATCGTAACCGGTGATCCGGCGCGGGTCGCGGAGAGGATCAGCAGCCTCGCGGATGACCGGACCGCGGTACTTGCGCCGGAAGAGCATGCGGCAATGTATACCGGAGGACAGGTACTCACGCTGGGAAGGCTTTCTGAACCGGAAAGCATCGCGAAGGCTTTGTTTGACGTCCTGAGGAAATGCGACGCCATCGGGGCACGCAGGATCTATGCGGAGGATCTGACGTCCGCGGATCCGGGCGGAGCCGTAATGAACCGCCTGCTGAAGGCTGCCGGCGGGAGCTTTGTCAATGTAAACGAACTCTAAGAACAGGAGGCATTACTTATGCTGGCAATTGGTTGTGATCAGGCCGGATTCGCCCTGAAAGGCGCGGTGCTCCGGTATCTGGATGAACATCAGATCGCGTATAAGGACTATGGCAGCTACAGCGCGGAAGCCGTGGATTACCCGGTGTACGCGAAAAAGGTCTGCCGCGCGATCCTTTCGGGAGAAGCGGACCGGGGGATCCTGATCTGCGGCACCGGTATCGGAATGTCGATGGCCGCCAATAAATTCCGCGGGATCCGTGCCGCGGTCGTGGGAGACTGCTTCTCCGCGGAAGCGACCCGTCTCCATAATGACGCGAATGTGCTCTGCATGGGCGAACGTGTCGTTGGCCCCGGCCTTGCGGTGAAAATTACTGAGATCTTTTTGAACACGGAGTTTTCCGGCGCGGAACGCCACGCGCGGCGCGTCAGCCAGCTGGAGGAGGACTTCTGATGTACGAACGTAAGGATCACATTTCATGGGACGAGTATTTCATGGGGATCGCCATGCTTTCCGCCATGCGCTCGAAGGACCCGAATACCCAGGTGGGCGCCTGCATCGTCAGCGAGAATAACCGGATCCTTTCCATGGGCTATAACGGGCTGCCGAACGGGCTTCCTGACGGGGAGTTTCCCTGGAACAGGGACGGGGAGGACAATAAATATTTCTATA
>CADCQD010000039.1 GCA_902803485.1 uncultured Eubacteriales bacterium
CCTTGTCAATACCGGCTGGAACGGCACCGGCAAGCGTATCTCCATCAAGGATACCCGCGGCATCATCGACGCGATCCTGAACGGCGATATCCTGACCGCTCCCACAAAGAAGATCCCGTACTTCAACTTTGAAGTCCCGACCGAACTGAACGGTGTGGATTCCGGTATCCTGGATCCCAGAGACACTTATGAGAATAAGGAAGACTGGGAAGTCAAGGCTAAGGATCTGGCCGGCAGATTCATCAAGAACTTTGTGAAGTATACCTACAACGAAGCCGGCAAGGCACTGGTAGAGGCCGGCCCGCAGCTGTAATGGATCAGGGAAAAGCGCGGTGATCCCGCACTTTCCGGTCCTCAGCAACCTATGAATCCGTGGGGTGCCGCTTTCGGGCGGCACCCTTTGTATTCCGGATCGGAAAATGATTTTTATTTGGCTTGACTTTATTACACTAAAGTGATAGCATGATAGAGAACTGAAGTGGCGATGCTCATTTAATCAGTGGATCAATGAAAGGCCTGCGTGCGTGTTCGGAAAGAAAGAGAGTTTTCATGAAGTTTGACTATTCGATCCTGGATGATACCGAAAGGATCATCTTCGCGCTTCGGGCGCTGTATGACGCCCGCGGCTACAGACGTTATAAAATGAGTAAATTCGAGGAATATGACCTGTATGCCAGACATAAGGATTTCCTGGTGTCCGACGCGGTCATTACCTTTACAGATACCAACGGAAAGCTGATGGCGCTGAAGCCGGACGTAACGCTGTCCATTGTAAAAAACAATCCGACAGCGCCCGGGGAAACGCGGAAGCTTTTCTATAATGAGAATGTGTACCGGGTGTCGAAGGGCACCAATTCTTTCAAGGAGATCATGCAGACCGGTCTGGAATGCATCGGGAATGTGGATACGGCCTGTATCAGCGAGGTATTGCTGCTGGCGGCGGAGAGCCTCCGGACCGTAAGCAGAAATTACGCGCTGGAAATATCCGATCTCAGCCTGCTTTCCGCTTTCACAGACGGACTTACGGATGATCAAAAGGTCATGGGGCAGATGATGAAATGCGTGCAGGAGAAGAATCTGCACGGCCTCACGGAGCTTCTCGGCCGGTGCGAAGAAACGCTCCCGGAAAAAGGCGGAGACACGTCGGAACGCGGCAGGTACAGGGAGCGGGCAGAGGCGCTGAAAAAACTGCTTCAGATCTACGGGTGCCCGGAAAAGGTGCTGCCGCCTCTTACGAAGCTCTGCGCCGGGAATCCGGCAGCGGAACAGGCGCTCGGAAACCTCGTGGAAGCAGTTTCCGTATTTGACGGTACGCCGATGGAAGCATCCGTGCAGATCGATTTTTCCTGCGCGGCGGACATGAATTACTATAACGGCATCGTGTTCCGGGGATTCCTGGACGGCGTACCGGAAAGCGTACTGTCCGGCGGGCAGTATGACGTACTGATGCGGAAGATGGGCCGGCAGGCCGGTGCCGTGGGATTCGCGGTATATCTGGACCTTTTGGAGCGGATCACGCTCCCGGAAGACTGACAGAGGAGGAGATATGGACAGAATGCTGAATGTCGCGCTTCCGAAGGGCCGGCTGGGAGAAAAGGTCTATGATATGTTTGCCAGAGCCGGATTTCCCTGTCCGTCGATCCTGGAAAACAACCGGAAGCTGATTTTTGAAAACCCGGAGGCGGGTGTACGCTATTTCTGGGTCAAGCCCTCGGACGTGGCGATCTATGTGGAACGCGGGGCAGCGGACGTGGGAGTTGCGGGAAAAGACATCCTGCTGGAATACCAGCCGGAAGTATATGAGCTTCTGGACCTTCATACCGGCGTCTGCCGTATGGCGGTAGCAGCCCCGAAAGGTTTTGCGGAGGATCCGATGCGGACGCTCCGGGTCGCCACCAAGTTTACCAATATCGCGATGGACCATTACGCGTCCAAAGGACGGGATATTGAACTGATCCACCTGAACGGATCGATCGAGATCGCCCCGATCCTGGGACTTTCCGATGTGATCGTGGACATCGTGGAGACGGGAACGACACTGAAGGAAAATGATCTGGAAGTGATCGAAACGATCGTCCCCATTACGGCCAGGCTGATCGCGAACCGGTCTTCTTTCCGGTTCAGACAGAAGGAGATCAGACGGCTTGCGGAAGGGCTGGCTGCGCTGGTCTGAAAAGAAATCAAAAGCAGATGACGGAGGAATTGCAATGATCAGACTCATGAGATACGGTGAAGTTCCGAACAGTGAGATCTTCGCGCGGAAAGAGCCGGCTGTGGACGTGGCCGGGATCGTGGCGGACATCATTCAGACGGTCCAAAGAGAAGGAGACGCAGCGCTGTTCCGCTATACGGCGAAGTTTGACGGCGCGGAGCTTTCTTCGCTGGCAGTGACTGAAGCTGAGATGGAAGACGCGCTTTTTAAGGTGGAGCCGGAATTCTTAAGGATCCTTCAGGAAGCGGCGGACAATATCCGGGAATTCCACCGGCACCAGGTCAGGAATGGTTTTATCCTGAATGACCGGGACGGCATCGTCATGGGTCAGAAGATCATCCCCATGGACCGGGTGGGGCTGTATGTGCCCGGCGGTACCGCGGCGTATCCGTCGAGTGTGTTAATGGATTCCATCCCCGCGGTCCTGGCAGGCGTCCGGGAAGTGGTGATCGCGACGCCCCCGGGAAAAGACGGGAAGATCAACCCGGCCATCCTTGCGGCTGCCCATACAGCCGGCGTGGACCGGATCTTCAAGATGGGCGGCGCCCAGGCAGTCGCGGCCATGGCGTACGGTACGGAAAGCGTTCCCCGGGTGGATAAGATCGTCGGCCCCGGAAATGCCTTTGTCACGGAGGCAAAACGCCAGGTATTCGGCCGGGTGGCCATCGATATGATCGCGGGCCCCAGCGAGATCCTGATCGTGGCGGACGGAAAGTCGAATCCGGTCCATGCGGCAGCGGATCTTTTATCCCAGGCAGAGCATGACAAGCTGTCCAGCGCGGTGCTGGTGACGGATTCCATGGAACTCGCGGAAGCCGTCCGCGAAGAACTGGAGCGGCAGATCCCTTCGCTGCTTCGTTCGGAGATCGCGCGGGCATCCATTGATCAGAACGGAAAGATCATCGTGGCGGATGACCTGATGCGGGCCATTGACATTGCCAATGAGATCGCGCCGGAGCATCTGGAACTGATGGTGGACGAACCCTTTGACTACCTGGATAAGATCCGGCACGCGGGTTCTGTTTTCCTCGGAAGGAACTGCCCGGAGGCTTTAGGAGATTATCTGGCAGGTCCGAACCATACGCTGCCCACCCTGGGTACCGCGCGTTTTTCCAGCCCCCTGTCCGTAGATGATTTTATCAAGAAAACGCAGTACACCTATTTTACCCGGGACGCGCTTAGGAAGGTTTCCCAGGACGTGGCGGCCTTCGCGGAAAAAGAAGGGCTGACCGGCCATGCCAGATCCGCCCGCATCCGTTTTGAGGAGGACGTATGAGCAGATTTTTCAGTGATAAATACCGGAAGCTGACGCCGTACACTCCCGGCGAGCAGCCCAGGGACGCCTCCTATATCAAACTGAATACAAATGAAAATCCCTTTCCGCCCTCTGAAAAAGCCATCCGGGCCGGGGAGAAGGCGCTGAGATCGCTGATGCTTTATTCCGATCCGGCCTGCACCCTGATGGTCCGGGCACTGGCGGAAACCTGTCATGTGGGCGAGGACCAGGTCATCTGCGTCAACGGGTCGGATGAGATCCTGAATTTCGCGTTCATGGCATTCTGTGACGAAGCGCATCCCGCGGTCTTTCCGGACGTCACCTACGGCTTCTATCCGGTCTTCGCAAAGTTGAACCGGGTGCCGTATACGGAGATCCCGCTTCAGGAAGATCTCAGTATCCGCGTTTCTGATTATTATGAGACCGGGAAGACCATATTCCTGGCAAATCCGAACGCGCCCACAGGGATTGCGCTTCCCCTTTCGGAAGTGGAAGAGATCATCCGGAGAAACCCGGACAATGTGGTGGTGATAGACGAGGCGTATGTGGATTTCGGCGCGGAAAGCGCGGTCTCACTGGTGGACCGGTATGAGAATCTGCTGGTAGTCCAGACCTTCTCGAAATCCCGGTCGCTGGCCGGTGGCCGGCTGGGCTATGGCATCGGCAGCGCTTCACTGATCAGAGATCTGAACACCATCCGTTTTTCCACAAATCCGTACAACGTCAACACGGTAACGATGGCGGCAGGCGCCGGCGCGCTGGCAGATCCGGAATACACAGCGAAAAACTGCGAATATATTCAGACAGTAAGAGCATATACGACGGAAAAACTGAGGGACCTGGGGTTTACGATCCCGGAATCCTCCGCGAATTTCATTTTCGCAAGCCATCCTGATATAGATGGAGAAGCATTATATCGGGAACTGAAAAAACGCGGGATCCTGATCCGTCATTTTTCAGTAGAGAGGATCCGGAACTGGAACCGGATCACCATCGGAAAAAAAGAAGACATGGACACCCTGATCCGGGAGAGCACGGACATACTGGGCGGACAGGGGGACGGTTCTCCTGTCCGCATGGGCAGATGAATGAAGGAGAACGTCATGAAAACTGTTTCCTTTGAGA
This sequence comes from uncultured Eubacteriales bacterium, assembly GCA_902803485.1. Classification (GTDB taxonomy): domain Bacteria; phylum Bacillota; class Clostridia; order Lachnospirales; family Lachnospiraceae; genus UBA1267. The sequence goes on from CADCQD010000039.1 coordinate 4,614, forward strand.
GAAAAACGAATGAGACCGAGATCGAGCTCTCCCTGGGGCTTCATGGATCCGGAAAGAGCGAGATCCGGACCGGTGTGGGATTCCTGGACCATATGCTGACGCTGTTCTCCCGCCACGGGAACTTCGATCTGACCGTGATCTGCCGGGGAGACGTGGACGTGGATGATCATCATTCCACAGAGGACATCGGCATCGTCCTGGGACAGGCCTTTCTGGAGGCTCTTGGGGATAAGCGGGGCATCCGCCGCTACGGCAGCACCATCCTGCCGATGGATGAAGCGCTGATCCTCACTGCAGTGGATTTTTCCGGAAGGCCCTATCTTGCTTTTGACGCGGCAATGCCTTCGCCGAAGGTGGGCAGCTTTGACACGGAGCTGGTGGAAGAGTTCTGGCTTGGCTTTGTGAGAAATGCCGGCTGCACGCTTCATATCCGGGAACTGGCGGGAACAAATACGCATCATATCATCGAGGGGATATTCAAATCCGCGGCGAGGAGCCTGAAGGAAGCGGTTTCCGCGGATCCGGAGCATGCGGGAGAGATCCCGTCTACCAAGGGGGTCCTGTAATGATCGTTCTTATTGATTACGGCGTGGGAAACCTGTTTTCGCTCACCAGTTCCTTCAGAGCCATCGGACAGGACGTGAAGGTAACGGGCGATCCGGAAGAACTGAAGCGGGCGGATAAGATCATCCTGCCCGGTGTCGGCGCGTTCAGGGACGCGGCGGCGCTTCTTCGGGAACGGAACCTGGATACGGCGGTAAAACAGGCGGTCAAGGCAGGAACGCCGCTTCTAGGCATCTGCCTGGGCATGCAGCTTCTTTTTGATAAAAGCTATGAATACGGCGAGTATGAGGGGCTGGGTCTGATCCCCGGCGCCGTCCGGCCCATCCGTGACGTGATCCCTCAGGATCTGAAGGTTCCCCACATCGGCTGGAACCCCCTGATCATGAAAAAAGAGTCGCCCATATTCAAATACGTCCATGACGGCGATTGCGTTTATTTTGTCCATTCTTATTATGCCGCGGACTGCGAAGAGGCGGTGACTGCGGCGGCGGAATATGGCGCGGAGCTTACGGCAGCGGTGCAGAAGGACCTGGTGTTCGGCTGCCAGTTCCACCCGGAAAAGAGCGGGGAGATCGGCCTTAGGATGCTCCGGGCGTTCTGTGAGTTCTGACCCGGCGGCTTACGATATTGAAACCAGGGGGATACATAAATGCTGATTTTTCCGGCAATTGATCTGTATGAGGGAAAGGCCGTGCGGCTTCTCCGGGGAAACTACAATGATATGACGGTCTACAGCTGCCATCCGGAAGAGATCGCCATGGACTTTGTCACCCAGGGCGCGTCAAACATCCATCTGGTGGACCTGGCCGGAGCCAGAGACGGCGGAACACCGAATCTGGATACGGTCCTGAAGATCCGGGAGCGCACCGGCTCGTTTTGCGAGATCGGCGGCGGGATCCGCACCATGGAGACCGTAGACCGGTATCTTGATGCCGGCCTGGACCGGGTGATATTGGGAACTGCCGCTGTGAAGGACGAAGCGTTTCTTCAAAGGGCGGTGGATAAATACGGGGACAGGATCGCCGTAGGCGCGGACCTGAAGGATGGCTTTGTGGCCGTGAAGGGCTGGACCGAAAGCTCGGATCTGGATGCTTTCAGTTTTTTTGCCCGGATGCAGGAGATGGGCGTCTCAACGGTGATCTGCACCGATATCAGTAAGGACGGCGCCATGCAGGGAACCAACCGGGAACTGTACCGGATGCTTTCTGAAGAATTCCGGGTGCAGATCACGGCATCCGGCGGCGTATCTTCCATGGATGACGTCCGGGCGCTCCGCGATATGGGGCTGTATGCCGCCATCATCGGAAAAGCGTATTATACCGGAGCGATCAGTCTTGCGGAAGCAGTAGAGGAGGCAGAATGATCACAAAAAGAATTATTCCCTGCCTGGATGTGCGGGACGGCCGTGTGGTAAAGGGTGTGAACTTTGCCGGCCTGAATGACGTGGCGTCGCCGGTGGAACTGGCCGCGTATTACAGCGCCAACGGCGCGGATGAGCTGGTCTTTTATGATATTACAGCCTCGGCGGAGGGACGGGCGCTCTTTACGGATATTCTCCGGGAGACCGCGGGCAAGGTGTTTATTCCCTTAACCGTGGGCGGAGGCATTAATGAAGTGAGCGACTTTGACCGGGTGCTGAAATGCGGTGCGGATAAGGTCAGCGTAAACTCCGGCGCCATCCGGAATCCGAAGCTGGTGGGTGAAGCCGCGAAACGCTACGGAGACCAGTGTGTGGTGCTTTCTGTGGACGTAAAGCGGGTGGACGGTGTGTTCCGTGTGTTCGCGAAGGGCGGAAGAGAGAATACGGGAATGGAGGCGATCTCCTGGATCAGAAGCTGCGTGGAAGACGGCGCTGGAGAGATCGTGGTGAACTCCATCGATACGGACGGAGTGAAGCAGGGCTTCGATCTGGAAATGCTGGAAAAGGTGTGCGATGCGGTGTCGGTTCCGGTGATCGCGTCCGGCGGCGCAGGAAAGATCAGCGATTTCATTACGCTGTTCCGTACGCTTCCCAAGGTGGACGCGGGGCTTGCGGCATCGATTTTCCACTTTGGCGAGGTCCGGATCCCGGATCTGAAGCAGGCGATGAAGGACGCGGGCATACCCGCAAGGACCGCTGTGTAAACACAGCCCATGCGGGCCGCATCAGAATGACAGATAAAGAGAGGTAACCGAATGCTGGATATCAGTGAATTGAAATTCGACGAAAAGGGTCTGATCCCGGCCATCGTGGTGGACGCGGATACAAAGCAGGTGCTGACGCTTGCGTATATGAATGAGGAGAGCCTCCGGATCTCTGAAGAAAAAGGGCTGACCTGTTTCTTCAGCCGTTCCCGGAATGAGCTGTGGCTGAAGGGCGAGACCAGCGGGAACTACCAGCACATCGTCTCCATCACAGCAGACTGCGACCGGGACGCGCTGGTGGTCCTGGTGAAGCCGGACGGCCCGGCCTGCCATCTGGGCACCACTTCCTGCTTTAATGACCGCGTCTATGAAAGCGAAGAGCTTTCGGAGTTCTCCTATGAGCTTTTGATGAAGCTGATCGAAGGCAGGAAGACGGAGAAAAAAGAGGGATCCTATACCACATATTTATTTGAAAAGGGCCTGGATAAGATACTGAAGAAGGTGGGGGAGGAATCCACGGAAGTCATCATCGCGGCACACGCGAGGGACAAAAAGGAGACCATTTACGAGATCGCGGATCTGGCGTACCACGTGATGGTGCTGATGGTGGAGTCCGGGATCACGCTTCGTGACGTTTATGATGAGCTGGCATCCCGGCATGTGATCGATCATAAAGTCAAACAGGAGAAGATGACGAAATGATGAAGGCAGATCTTCATGTGCACAGCAGATTCTGCGATGGTAAAAATACACCGGAGGAGATGGTCCTTTCCGCGATAGAAAAGGGAATGGACTGCATCGGCTTCACCGGGCACAGCTATACGCCGTTCGAAACGGAATACTGCATGAGTCCTGAGGGAACCGTCCGGTACCGGGCGGAACTGGACAGGCTTCGGGAAAAATACGCCGGGCAGATCCGGATCCTGACAGGGATCGAAGAGGATTATTATTCCGGGGATGACCCCTTGGATTATGATTATATGATCGGATCGGTGCATTATCTGAAATGCGGAGACCACTATATGCCGGTGGACGGCGGCCGCGAGCTTCTTATTCAGGGCATCCGGGACTATTTTCATGGAGACGCGCTGGCAATGGCGGAGAAGTTCTATGAAACAGCCGCCGATGTGGTACGGAAGACGGGCTGCGATGTCATCGGCCACTTTGACCTGGTCACCATTTTCAATGAGGAGGAACCGTATCTTGATACCGGGGATCCCAGGTACCGGGCCGCGTGGATGAAAGCCGCGGATACGCTGCTTCAGACCGGGCGCCCCTTTGAGGTGAACCTGGGCGCCATCGCCAGAGGCTACAGGAAGAATCCTTATCCTTCCTGTGAGATCCGGGAGTATCTTTCGGCCAGGGGCGGAAAGCTGTTTCTTACGGGAGACAGCCACAGGGCGGATACGCTGATGTACCGTTTTGAGGACTACAGGAGTCTTGAAACCGTGGATGTGGAGACTGTGATCCGCGGATTCGCGAGAAACCGGCATTAAGAGGCTTGAAGTATTCTCCTGAATGGTGTATGCTTCAGAAGTCTTAGGCATCCGGACAGGGCTTGCTTTTCGGACAGTAGTGATACGGAACAAATGCCTGCGGTAAAAATCCTGAATATAACCGAGGAATCGTGATGGAAAAACATATTAAGCAGGACAGCAGTCTCGGCTACCGTCCGGAAGAGTATCAGCGCTTCCGGCGCTACGGTCTCTGGCTTCTGATCCTGTTTTCTCTGTTTTACGCTGCACTGTATTGTACAAGGCTGAATCTCGCGAACGCCGGCGCGAAGATGATGGAAGAGCTGTCGCTGACCAGCGGGCAGATCGGCGTACTGACCGCCTGTCTTTTCTGGGGCTATGCCGCGGGGAATCTTCTGGGCGGGCGCTGGACGGAGCTTCTGGGCGCGAAGCTTTCCATTGTCATCTCTGCGTCGCTCAGCATTCTGATCAATATCATTTTCGGATTTACCGGGTCATTTCCGCTGATGGCGGTACTCTGGACTGTGAATGGTTTTGTGCAGGCACTGAGCTGGCCCGCGGGCTGCGCGATGATCGCGAACTGGTGGCCCAGCGAGCACCGGGGCTTCGCGATCGGCTTTGCCAATGCCTTTGCCGGCTTCGGGCAGGCGATGGCGACGGCGTCAGTGGCTGCAGCGTTCCTGCTGTTCCCGGGCCTGGACTGGCGCAGTGCGTTCTGGGTACCGGCAGTCTTCCCTCTTGTGTTTCTTGCCGGTTTTGTGCTGTTTACCCGGGAATCCCCGAAAGCGGCGGGCCTTCCGGAATACCGGGAAGAGGATTCCGGGCTTCGTAAGAATGAGGAAGAGATGGAGGCGCTGATACGGACCCACGGGAAGCTGTATCCCTACCGGTATCTCCTGACAAACCTCCGTTTTGTGATCACGCAGCTCATCCAGATGCTGATCAGCATCGCGCGTTACGGGCTTCTCACCTGGATCCCGCTGTATTTTGTGGAACGTTTCGGCGTAAATATCATGGACGGACTTGTGACGTCCCTTGCGCTTCCCATCGGGATGGGCATCGGCTCCCTGGTCCTTCCGGTACTGACGGACAGGATCCGGAACCGCCTCAGGGTGGTGCCGGCGGCATCCTTCGTTTCCGCGGCAGCCATTGCAGGTTTTCTGTTTCTGGACCCCAGGACCGGTGGAGGGCTTTTCATCACGGAGGTCCTTCTGTTTATTGCCGGATTCTTTGTATATGCCATCTCCGCGGTATTGAACGCAGTTACCAGCGACATCAGCGGACGGGTGATGGCCGGCACCGGGACCGGCATCATGGGCTTCTGCGCTTATCTGGGCGCGGGCCTTCAGTCCATGGTCTATGGACCGCTGATCCATCTTGGCGGCTGGAATATGGTCTTCATCTCGATGATCGTGCTTCTTGTGCTGTGCGCGGGGCTTTCGGCAGTGCCGGCGGGAACCAAAAAAGACCGTAATACGGCAGGAAACCGGAGATAGCAGAATTTATTATGGTACCATAACATTTTTTTGCGGCGGTAAATCGTGATATACTATACAAAACCGGGATCGTGTGGTATAATTACCCGGATTAAGACACAGAAAGTTCACAAATTGACAGATCACCTGGGATGAACTGTAATTGAGAGGAGGCCGGCTTGGTAGAGATCAGGGAAGCATTGACGAAAAAAGAACAGAAGCGGTTCCTGGAGTTCCCGAACAAGCTGTATCAGGACAATCCGTATTACGTACCGCCCTTATACATGGATGAGGTAAAGATCTTCCGAAAGGACTATGTGTACTATGACACCTGCGAGGCGGTATACTACAACGCCTATAAGGACGGTGTGATGTGCGGGCGGATCTCAGGCATCCTGCAGACCGCGGCGAATAAAAAGAATAACGAAAAGCGCATCCGTTTCACAAGGTTTGACGCCATTGACGACCTGGAGGTCTCAAAAGCTTTATTTGAAGCTGTGGAGAACTGGGGCCGGAAGCTGGGGATGGATACGATCTGCGGGCCGCTGGGATTCTCAGATCTGGAGCGGGAAGGCCTTCTCATTGACGGCTTTGACCAGCTGGCGACCTTCGAGGAACAGTACAACGCGGATTACTATCAGAAGCACCTCGAAGCCCTGGGCTACGAGAAGGAAGTGGACTGGTATGAGAGTCAGATCCGCCTTCCGAAGGAGTATGACGGATATTTCCATAAAATGTCCGACTACATCATGAAACGCTACAACCTGCATTGGGGCGAAGCGAAAAGCGTCAACGATTTCATTGACAAATACCTGGACAAGTTCTTCGACCTTCTGGATGAATCCTATGATCTTCTCTACGGAACCGTGCCGTTTACGGACAATATGAAGAAGATGATGGTCAGCAACTTCCGGATGATCATTAAACTGAAATATGTCGGCGCGGTACTTGATGAAAATGAAAACCTGGTGTGCCTGGGGATCTGTTTCCCGGCATTATCCAAAGCAGTGCAGAAGTCCGGAGGACACCTGAATCCCGCAGCGCTGATACGGCTTCTGAAAGCCCGGAATCACCCGGAGGTCCTGGATTTCGGACTGATCGGAGTGAAGAAGGAATATCTGAACCGCGGCGTCAGCGCCTGTATCGCGAAACGGGTAGTGGACGTTATGAAAGAGGACCGGATCGAACATGCGGAGACCAACCTGAACCTGGAATACAATGCCGCGATCCGGAATCTCTGGAAACGGTTTGACGCGAAGGAGCACAAGCTCCGGAGAGCTTTTGTAAAAAAACTTTGACAGAATGCGGGGCGCCGCCCCGGTAATGGAATATAGGATGCAGTAATCACAGAGAGGAGTAGTATGCTGGACAAATTAGTAAAAGTACTTTCGGAACAGTTGATGGTGGACCCTGAGGTGATCAGGGAAGATACCCGGATCAAAGAAGACCTTGGCGCGGATTCCCTGGACGTCCTTCAGATCGTTATGACCTTTGAAGAGGAATATGGAATTACGATCCCGGACGATGACCTGGCAGGTTTTGAGACTGTGGGCGATATCCTGGAGTACTTCGAGAAGAACGAGGCATAAAAAGGAAAAACGAGAAGGCCTGTCCCGCCGGGACAGGCCTTCTCGTTTTTTGCGACCAGCAATGAGGAAGACCGACGTACGCTGGCGTACGGAGATTCTGAACAGGCACGCGTTTTATTATTCAGGCAGTGACGGCACCGGATGTTCTTTGATATAATCTTCCAGGATCCCCACCGCGGTCCTGATGATCTTCCCGCAGGGTCTGGACGCGTAAAACTCCGCGGTCCGCCTGGAAGGCTGCGGCGGGTCATGACGGGTATTCAGTCCCAAAAGCTCACGGCAGATGATGGTGCCGTACACTTCTTCAAACCGGGCAGCCAGTTCCTGGATGCGGGCATAATGCGCAGCCTTTCCTTCATCATCTTCCGGATCACTGTAGCCGTACAGGAGGCCGGCAGTGAGAAATACAGCGCTTACCGCGCCGCAGACTTCCCTCAGCCGCGCCATACCGCCCCCGAATGAACTGATCATTCGAAGCAGGATCTCTTCACTGAAAGGAAAGAGATCCGCGAAAGCAAGGGCGGCAGCCTGCGCGCAGTTATATCCCCGGCAAAACAGTTCTTCTGCCTTCTCCTGCCGGGACATTGTGTTTCTTTGTTCCTGATCCATATGATATTGTCCCCGGAATTCTCCTCTGAAAGCCAATAGAACCGTCCCCCTGGCCGCCAAAGCCAATAGAACCGTCCCCCTGGCCGCCTACTTGGCCGTGTTAGTGGAAGCCTTTGGTTTTCAGGTATTCGTAGCTCATCCGGAGGGATTCGTACGGGTCGCGGCCGTAGCAGTCGTCCTGCTCCACCAGGGCGATCCGGGAGCCGGCTTCGTCACAGGCGGAGATGATGTCGTCCCAGTTCAGGTTGCCGTAACCGATCTCCGCGAACTGCCGCGTCATAAGGTCCTCCGGGGAGACGGCGTAATCCTTGAAGTGGATGAATTCCGCGCGGCCTTTGACGGAGCGGATGAAGGCTGCGGGATCCACGCCGCCGCACTGGACCCAGAAGGTATCCAGGACCAGCTGCACTTTCTTCGGATCCGATTCGCTAAGGAGCCGTTCCATGATGGTCTTTCCGTTTCTCTTTACAAATTCAAAGCAATGGTTGTGGTAGCCAAAGAACATGCCGTTCTCCGCAAGTACGTCTGCGATCCTGTTCATCTCTTCAATGAAGCGGGATACGCCGTCATCGGACATCAGGTAATCTCTGGGCGCGGAGCCGATGCATGCGGAATCGCAGCCCAGGGTCTGGTTGTATTCAATGATCTCTGAGAGATCCTTCTGGAAATCCTGAAAGGCGCGGTGGGTAAACGCGCATTCCATGCCGTAAGCGTCCAGCACCTGTTTCAGTTCTTTTGCAGGCAGCGGAATGCCGGAGATCTGAACGACCTGGTATCCGAACCCCTTCAGTTTTTTAATGCCTTCCTCGAATTCGCCGATGGTCTTCATCTGGTTTCTGGTGGTATACAGCTGTGCGCCGATCCTTCTGTCCATACTGTTCCTCCCTTTTGATCCCGGTATTATTGTACCGGAATTCAGTATAGCACCTCAGCGGAAAAGATGCTATAATCTTTCACATGATTATATGGTGTGATAATGACATTATAATAGCAGTGAAGCCTGCAGGGGTCCTTTCGGAGGATCATCCCGGGGGGATGCCTGAGCTTTTGCGTCAGGAACTGGGGGATCCGAATGCGGATGTACGTTCCGTACACCGGCTGGACCGGGCGGTCGGCGGACTCATGGTGTACGCGCGGAATGCGAAGGCGGCGTCTGTGCTGATTCGTGACATTGCGGACAGAAACGTTGACAAGCAGTACCTGGCAGTGACGGAAGGCGTACCGGAGGAACCGCAGGGGCGGATGGAGGATCTCCTGTACCACAGCGTCCGGGAGAATAAGACCTATGTGGTGGACCGGAAGCGGAAAGGCGTCCGGGAGGCGGTGCTGGAGTACCGGGTGCTTGCGGAGAATGACGGAAAGGCACTGGTACAGGTAAAGCTTCTCACCGGACGGACCCATCAGATCCGGGCTCAGTTCGCGTCACGAAAGCTGCCTCTCTCAGGAGACCACAGATACGGCGCGTCCCGGGATCAGAAACCGGAAGCGCAGCAGAAATCAGGCGCTGCCACCGCATCAGCACCGGTTGCGCTGTGGTCTTACAGTCTTCAATTCCGGCATCCGGTGACCCGGAAAGAACTTTCTTTCCGGGAACTGCCGCCAGCAGAATATCCATGGTACATGTTTTTGAAGAAAATGACTTAAAATCGCTATAAAGAATAATTATCAGATCATAATCGGAAAACGGAGCAGCGTATGTCCATACCTGCTCTGTTTCTATATTTATTGAAGAAATACACGCATTCAAAAGAAAGGAATGATGGCAGGCATTTGCAACTTCGATTCGATGAGTGGACAATAATGCATAATAATAGAACTATATGAATTTATTTCCCCTGAACTGTTTCGTGTCCGGATTGACAGCACTGGATGTTATACTATAATATATATGAATTAGTGGTTAATTTAATATGAATAGCAGGTTATTATGACTGAAAAAGAATTCAGAAAGTTAAAAAGAGATGATCTTCTGGGACTGCTGCTGGAAGAAAGCCGGGAGAACACGGAACTGAGCGGGCAGATCCGGCAGCTCCGGGAGGAGAATAACGGCTTACGTGAAACAGCGTCACGTCTTCAGGAGCAGCTCAGGCAGAAAGACCAGGAGCTTAGTTCCGTACTGGAACGTATGGAAAAGAAAGACAGCGAATTGGATGAACTCAGACGCAGCATAGAAGCCCTGAAGGAAAAAAGAACTCTGAGGATCGAAAACGCGGCGGACGATATGTCGGAGCTGGCGCTGAGGTTCCGTGATGTTTTTGAGACGGCGAAGAAAACTGCGGATCTGTATCTCGCCCATATTGAAGTACTGGAGGCGGCGAATGCAAAAAGAACAGCAGGAGCTGGTGATCCCGGATCAGAAAGTCATTGAGGATGAGCTGAGACGGAGCCGTTACCGGCAGGAGTTCCGAAAAGTATTCCGAAGTACGGTATTTTCTCTGATCGTAGTGGCCGCAGCTACTGTACTTGTCGCCATGCTGCTTCTGCCCGTGCTTCAGATCTCCGGGACTTCCATGTCTGATACCCTGGAGGATAAGGACATCGTGATCGCCGTTAACAGCCGTACCTATAAGACCGGGAATATTATCGCGTTCTATTTTAATAATCAGCTGCTGGTCAAACGGGTCATTGCCGGACCGGGCCAGTGGATCGATATCGATCCGGCGGGAAATGTATTTGTGGATAACAAACTGCTGGAAGAGCCGTACCTGATGGATAAGGCGTTGGGGGACTGTGATATCGACATGCCGTATCAGGTACCGGCGGAAAAGGTCTTCGTGATGGGCGACCACCGGGCGACCTCCGTAGATTCCAGAAACTCAGGTATGGGCTGCATCGAGTACAAGGCAGTAGTCGGCAGGATCGTACTCAGAGTCTGGCCGCTGAAGTCATTCGGACTTGTGAAATAAGGCAGGTGCTGATATGCGCAAATGGCTGCGGAAACACCTGGTGACAATACTGCTGTTCCTGACGCTTTTTACAGGACTCGGACTTATCATGTATCCGTCGGTCTCGGATTGGTGGAACAGATTTCATCAGTCAAGAGCGATCACCTCTTATGTGGAGCAGGTGCAGCAGATCGGCGATGAGCGGAAGGACAGTATGCTGAAGGAAGCTGCGGATTATAATCTGCAGCTGGCGGCTTCCGGTATGAAATTCATACTGACGGAAGAAGAAAAAAGAAGATATGGGGCTGTTCTGGATATTACCGGTACGGGAGTTATGGGCTATATCCAGATCAACTGCATCGGCGTTAATCTGCCGATATACCATGGGACAGATGAATCTGTACTGCAGGTGGCTATCGGCCATCTGGCGGGAACTTCGCTCCCCGTGGGCGGAATAAGTACGCACTGTGTGGTATCCGGCCACAGAGGCCTTCCCAGTGCCAGGCTGTTTACGGACCTGGATAAGCTGAAGGAAGGGGATACCTTTACCATTACCGTTTTTGACGAGACATTCACATACCAGGTAGACCAGATCCGGACGGTGGAGCCGACGGATATGACCAATATCCGGATCTTCCGGGGATATGACTTCTGCACGCTGGTGACGTGTACGCCCTACGGAGTAAATACGCACCGGCTGCTGGTCCGCGGGAAGCGGATCGAGAACATCAAAGGCGCGCTGGTGGTAACACCGGACGCGATCAGGATCCCCAGCTATATCGTGATCCCGGTCGTGCTGATCCCCATGCTGCTTCTGGTGCTGATCCTTTCGCTGGTCTATTACGGGGTAAAAAAGCCGAAACCTACAGAGGAACAGATCTTTGCCTGGTATTTCGGCGAAGGACCGGGAAAAAGAGAAAAAGAGCCGGATCATAAGGAGAAACCGGAGCAGGAAGGAAACATCCCTGATGAAAAACAAGGAATGGATGAAAAATAGAATCATTTCTGCTGTGCTGGCCGCGCTATTCATGGCGCTGCTGGCCTCCGTACATGTACTGGCGCTGGATCTGGCCGCGCCTGTGAGTATGGAGATCGTTCCTGCCGGCGCGGACCTTATGCAGGACCTTCATGAGGAAGATATCCTTTATGATCTCTATCAGATAGCG
>CADCQD010000040.1 GCA_902803485.1 uncultured Eubacteriales bacterium
GTGGTATCTTCTACTACAGTTGCTTCGCCTTCATCGTCAATGTGGACGATGCTGCGGTCTTCTGTCTCAGGATCGATCTTCTGATCCGGCGTTCCGAGGATCACGCGTACCGAGTTCTCGTTCGCGGGCTGGATCTCTTCTCCATTATAAATGAAGGTGATATCCACAGCATGGATCTTCTCCGCCTCGATGCTGTCGTCTTCCATCGCTTCCTGGACAGCGTCGATGACTTCCTCTGCTTCTACAGATTCGACCTTCATCTCCGTGCCCACCGGGAAGGTGTTGGCAGGTGCGTAGACTGTTACGACCACGTCATCTGTCTCTTCCTTGAATCTGACAGTCGCGTCGTTCAGAGGAGCTGCCGGAGCTGCTTCTTCCTCTTCGGGTGCAGCAGCTTCTTCAGATTCCTCTTCAGCATCCTCTGCTTCCTCAGCTTCAGCTTCTGCTTCAGACTCCTGGGTCTCCGCTTCTTCTGTCTCTTCAGAAGCGGCTTCCGGAGCCTCTTCAGTAACTTCTTCAGAAATCACTTCTGAGGACGTCTCTGCGGGCTCTTCCGCATCGGCATCCTCTTGTACTTCCGGAGATTCTTCAGCTTCTTCTTCCGTCCCGGAAGTTTCAGCTTCGGTAATGATTTCGGCTTCTTCAGTTTCTTCCTCTATTATAGGAAGTTCTTCTTCTGAAGCCTCTGACGCGTCATCACTGTCCGCCGGCGTGATCACGACGATTTCCGGCTCTGCAGGATCAGAAGCTTCGGCGGTTTCCGCCGCTTCCGTTTCATCCGTAAAGCCAGCTTCGCCGGCGTACTGGTCGTCTGTTTCCGCAGCGTATGTGCGGAACGCAGAGAATGACAGACTGTTAAACAGCATGTTCACGACCATTACGATAGCAATGACTCTCATGATGTTTCTTTTCTTCATTCCTTTGTCTCCATTCTGTTAATTACTGTATATTTAATTTCCCGGCTGATCGCTGAGAAAAATACACGCGGGGTTCAGTTTTGGCCTTACCGAAATTCAGGAAGAATTCATTTAAAATACCCTTTCGAAATATTCAATAATATTCATTCATAAGTGCTGAGCATACTCAGTTCAATACAATTTAACAACCTCAGATATTATAAAAGCAATAATACATGTGGTCAATAACAAACAATCACAGAAAACGTACTTTTTTGCACAAAATAATGTGTTTATATTGTGAAGTGTGCCAGTTTTGTCACTTTCGCCCAAAAATCAAAATATAGAAAAATGCCAATATTGTCACTTTTCACTTTTTTGGTCTCCAATGGATCATGTTACAAATATTCATCATAATAAATAATTACATAAAATGATGAATGAATACGGCATCAAAGGGCTCATTCTGCTTAAATACATGCCATAACAAGGGGGGAAAGCTCCTTTGGGCCCTACAATGCCGGTTCGGGATCCCTCCCTGCCCCTCAAACAGGCCTTCCAGTCCCCTTCCTGACCGGCTGTATGTGCATTTTTGACCGGCTCGGGCCCAAAAACGCCCTTGGAAAATTGCTCCTTTTTCCGGCGCAGCTCTGATTTTTGACCATATCATCCTTAATAAGCATTTGATAATTATACTGGTAAAAGTAAGCGGCGGACGCCCCGCAGGACATCCGCCGCTTATGTTAAAAAACAGGTGTGCAATTTTCGATGTGTGTAAATGATCCTTGTCTTTTTTTCCAGAACCCGTTCGTTTATTCTTAGTTAGAATAATTATCGGCTTTGTTACAAATACCGGAAAAACTGCGCCGGATCCCTAATGAAAAAGTGATAAACCTCATTTCGCCGGAATCCTAATCTTCCTCCACAGGTTCCAGCCTTAAGGGTTCTCCGGAAATGTCCAGGAACATGGTGACAGGCTCTCCCTCTTCGTCCACGAAGTGGACCGCCGCGATCTGGTCTGAAACCGGGGACAGGAACACCGGCCGCAGCCCCTCAGGGTACCCGTCCTCCAGGGACATACCGCCGCGGTTCGTACTCTCGGCACCAATCATGAACTGATCCCCGCCCTCATCATCGTTTCCGCTGCCCGGCATACACATGACATTCACGTACCTTCTTCCTTCTTCATCCAGGAACAGTTTCGTGATCGTTACATTTTCGAAATATCTGTTTCCCGCGGCCTCCTTAAGTTTCTGAAGGGTTTCCTCGCCCAGAGGAAGCACCGGGATATCCTGTGACAGATCGAAACCAAGATTCGATGCGCTTTCCGGATCCGCGAAATTCGTCAGCACCAGCTTGCCGTCATATCCTGCGATATAACTGCAGATCCTTTTCTCATAGAACATATCATCGGCGTCATGGGTCACGGTCTCCAGAACAAACGCAGGCCCGAGCCAGTACTTATTACAGACGGTGATATGGCGGGCCATACCCTCCTCCGGATATACGATCCTCAGCTCGCAAGGCATGCCCAGCAGCGCCTTCCGGACAAAAACATTGACGGCATCTTCATCTCTGACCTCTCCGCCTTCCACCACGACGCAGCCATCCGTAAGCGCCTGCGCGCTGTCCATTGACTGCCCCTTCAGCTCTGCAAAGACCGGCCTTTCCGGATCCGGTTCTTCACAAACTTCGAATTCCGCGAAAGCCGCATGGTCAAAACCGCCATTGTCCCTGGACACGGGGAACTCCTCCAGATCGCTGTAAAACACCACGATCCTGTATTTCCCCGGAGTCATCGTATAGGCGTAATTCAATGCATTGGCTTCACATGCGGCTTCTTTACCGCCATCAAGCACCGGCAGCTCATCGGCTTCCAAAATAAACGGAAGAACCGGTATGGTATACCACTCTCCGTCCTCCATTCTTTCCAGTTTCGCGTGAGAATAGCCGATCGTCCGGTCTCCGTGGTTCTCCAGGATCCCCATAAATGAAACGTCCTCCGGCGTGTACCGGGAGTACTCCGCCGTAAACGAGATCCGGTCGTCCGACTTCATCGAATCATGATCCGCCTTCTCCGGCATCTTAAGATCACCCATGGCCAGACGCTCCGGATCATAAACACTGTTTCTGGACGACAATGTGTAGACCGGCGCCGATTCCCTGCATTCGGCCAGGAAAACCAGGTATTCCTTCCCCATTTGGACCTGATCGTCAGCAAAGAAAGTGATCCGGATCCGGTCATCCTTCCTGAGAGTTCCCTTCATAACCTCAGTAACCGCACAGCTGCAGTTCACAGTAGGATACATACCTGCGCGCGTCTCATCGCTCCGGACCCCTTCATCCAGCACCTTCACCTTCACAATGTGATACGTAGCAGCCAGAATATCCCGCATATATGATGACTCCGTAAAACCGTTTCCGTAATACGCCGGCGCCTTGTCCTCTCCCGCAAGCGCCTCTATTCTTTCCATGAGTTCCGTCACTCTCTCTTCAGGATCCGCGGGTTCGGCATCCTTCAGCATCACAAAAATGTCATGCTCGTAAAATACCGCTGAATTCCTTTCCAAAAACAGAAGGTACGATCTGCCGATCGTCCTCGCAACCATCCGCACCTGATCCGGGTACGGCTGAACGTAGATCTCATCTCCGATCTCCGAATTCGCCTTCAGCGTTTTCTGCACGCGGAACAGGTACTGGTCTCCCGTACTGACCAGCTCCGCCGTCACAATATGCGTCGCCCGGCAGATCATCTCATCTTCCGTCAGGTCCTCTCGTTCCGGCTCTTCTTCCACCTCATATTCAGAAGCAAATGGTGTGACCGGGAAGAGTGCGATACACAATAAGCAGAACAGCAGCACCAGCATGGTGTGAATTAATTTGTGTGTTTTCATGTCTTCTTCCTCCTATGGTTATTAGAAATGTAGTAGTTTAGTTGCTCGCTTAAGCTCTGTAATCTTGATGGGGCGCCGGGTGGGCGCCGGGGGAATCATCTGCATGGGCCGACAAGCGGCGCCGGGGTGCTAGGGGAGGCGCCGGGCAATAATTTTCGGTCTTTTCCGTAGTTTTATTGCTCGTTCAAACTCTGAAAGCTTGATGGGAAAGGCGCCGGGGGACTAGGGGAGGCACAGGGCAATAATTTCCAGCCTTTTCGGTAGTTTTATTGCTTTTTAAAATCAAGAAAACTTGATTAGGCAATAATTCCCGGCTTATCCCGCTATTTTATTGCCCTCTCCACTGTTCCCATAATTTGTCGGGCAATAATATTCCTTCTTGACGCCTGATTTATTGCCTTGGTTCTGTCACCGAACCATCTCCACAAGCTTTTTTCTGATTTTGGCAATAAAAAAAGCTTGCAAGGCAGAAATTATTGCCTTTTTCAAACCAAGATTTCTCGTGCATACAATAAAATCCGGCTTATATGCTGAAATTATTGCTTTCTCAAGAATTGTTGGATTCATTTCAGCCGGGAAATTCAAATCCGCCCCAAAAAGCTATACAATACATTCTATGGAGCGTAAGCCACCCGTGTCATGGCTTTCTTATACGTAGAGACCGTGAACCAACAGCATTCGTTACAAATTTTCCTATCTCTCGAAGACGGCCGCTGCTCTGCCAGCAGTTTCCGGTATTTTTCTATCTTGCGAAGACGGCCCGCTGTTCTGCCAGCAGTTTCCGGTGCTCTGGAAGGTCTCTGGAGATCAGCTCATACGTAAGATACATCGGATCGATCCTTTCGATCAGTTCCGGAACGCCGGCGCAGGTAAAGGGCTGATGCAGATCTACAGAAAACACATACCAGAAAAGCTGCGAAGTCCGTTCCGCATACGTTGCGGCCAGCCTGGGCGGGTCTGCCTGCTGCGCTTTCATCACAGAACCGGTCAGCGACTGGTGAAGATGCACGCCCCGGATGTGTTTTGCCAGAGGCCCATGGAGGTCCAGCATCCGCTCAATATATTTCACGCCCTCTTCCTGAGTCTGAAGATCCATACAGGTATGCATCAGATGCCCGGTATCCAGTACCAGGCCGGTCTTCGGATACTTCACCTTGGAAAGCAGCCGCTCCGTCATCGCCGGATCCGTAAAGGTAAGTCCCGCGTACCACAGATTCTCCAGAAGCAGCCAGGGTCCGTCCTCCATCCCGGAAAACAGCTCATTCAAAAGTTCCGCCGCCCCATCGATCACATCGGCGTCGGAATGCCGGCTCTTTCCCGTAAACGTTTCCTCCACGGAACCATCGCAGACATGGAAAACCATATATTCGGCATCGTAGAACCTGGCGTGCTCCAGGTCCCTGCGATAATGCGTGAGCAGCGCCTCAGGCGTATCTCCGCCAAACACCGCGCGGACCGTGTCCATATCGTCGAACTCCCGGACACAGGCCTTAAGATCCCCCCGCCAGAACTCGTACCAGTACGGCAGGCAGTTCATGTGCAGGCCGGTCACACGTTCCTTCGGTACGATGCCGCGGACGTCCTCCTCATAACAGGTCAGCTCGATCCCCTCATTTCCCAAAAGCTCCAGAAGCTTTTCCTGTGACTCAAACCGGTCCAGATCGCAGGCACTGGTCGTCAGATTGATTTGTGTTTTCATGAACACTCCCCTCCTTCACCCTGGCTTTCCCTTTTCACCTTGCATTGTACCATCGTAAACAGACAGCGCCAACAGGAAAATCAAGAATGAGTTGATAAAAGAGGGGTCGGCAGGGAAAGAGGACCGACGGAGGAAGAAGACCAGTGTAAAAAAGGGCTGGCTGAGAAAGAGGGCTGGTGGAGAAAGAAGAATGGCAAAGGCCGAGGGAAGTCGTAGGAGACCTGCAGAAAATGAGGATCAGCGTATGACTGAGGAAACCTGTAAAAAATGAGGATCAGCGAAAAGCCGGGGAAACCGGGCTTCTGCTGATCCTCGTGGGGGTGTAGTTTGTAAATACCTGAAACGCTCACTGTGCTGGTCCAGTAGATCGTAAATTAATTGGCTGCACCAATGATACGACGCTGTGCGACAGTACACATGTTGATTGCGACTCGCGTAACGGCTGGATCTAA
>CADCQD010000041.1 GCA_902803485.1 uncultured Eubacteriales bacterium
ATGTGTCCAATCTGTACTATACGGAGCCCGGCGCCCGGCTCGCTGAAATGCTCTGCGAACGGACCGGGATGAAGAAGGTTTTCTTCGGCAATTCCGGCGCGGAGGCGAATGAGTGCGCCATTAAGGTAGCAAGGAAATATGCGGCGGAGAAGAAGGGACCGGAGTATAACGTCATCGTCACACTTCAGAACAGCTTCCACGGCCGCACCCTGACCACGCTGGCGGCCACCGGGCAGGAGCATTATCATGAGCTTTTCCAGCCCCTGACTCCCGGTTTTACACATGTTGCTCCCGGCGATCTGGATGAACTGAAGAAAGTATTTGCTGAAAATAAAACAGCCGGGTTCCTGGTGGAATGCATCCAGGGCGAGGGCGGCGTCAACGTCATGGATAAGGAGTATCTTCAGGCCGCGGAAGCGCTTTGCAGGGAACAGGATATTCTGTTCATGGTGGATGAAGTACAGACCGGAAACGGACGTACAGGCAAGCTGTTCTCTTACATGAATTTCGGACTGGCTCCGGACGTGGTTTCTACAGCGAAGGGGATCGGCGGCGGCCTTCCCATGGGGGCCTGCCTCATTGGCGAAAAAGCTGAGAACGTGCTGGGTCCCGGAGACCATGGTTCCACCTTTGGCGCAAATCCGGTGAGCTGTGCCGGCGCCATCAGCGTGATCAGCCGCCTGACGGATGGTTTCCTGAAGGAGGTGGCGGAAAAAGGCGCGTATATCCGCAGCTGCTTTGAAGGGCTTCCGGGTGTTAAGGAAGTCACCGGCCTGGGCCTGATGATCGGTATTAAGACCGCGGTGCCCGCGGCAAAGATCGTGAACGCCTGCATGGAAAAGGGTGTCCTGTGCCTGACGGCGAAGGACAAGGTCCGGCTGCTTCCGGCGCTGAATATTCCCATGGAACTGGTGGAGGAAGCGGTTTCCGTGATCCGGGATGTGATCCGTGAGACGGAAGGCTGAGGAAGAGACTGCTGCACGGCGATATAGCGAGACGGATATAGGAGGCAGTTATGCCAAAGGATAAAAGTATCAAAAAGGTAATGGTGATCGGATCAGGCCCCATCGTGATCGGCCAGGCCGCGGAGTTTGACTACGCCGGCGCGCAGGCCTGCACGATCCTGAAGCGCGAGGGCATCAACGTGGTCCTGGTGAATTCCAATCCGGCCACCATTATGACAGACAAACACCTGGCGGACGAGATCTATCTGGAGCCGCTGAATAAAGAGACTATAGCCCGGATCCTGGAAAAGGAACGCCCCGACGGGCTGCTGGCAGGCCTGGGAGGACAGACGGGCCTGACCCTTGCGATGCAGCTTTCCCGGGACGGGACTCTGGACAGGCTGGGTGTGCGGCTTCTGGGTACGGACGTGGACGCCATTGACCGCGCGGAGGACCGGGAAATGTTCCGGGATACCATGCAGTCCATCGGCCAGCCCTGTGTGCCTTCTGAGATCGCCGAAAACCTGCCGGACGCGGTCGCGGCAGCGGAACGGATCGGATATCCTGTGATCATCCGTCCCGCGTTTACCCTTGGCGGCACCGGAGGCGGCATCGCGGAGACAGAAGAAGAGTTCAGGATCATCGCGAAAAACGGCCTGGATATGTCGCCCATTACCCAGATCCTGGTGGAGAAGTGCATCGCCGGCTGGAAGGAGATCGAGTTCGAGACCATGCGGGACGCGACTGGCGAGGCAGTCATCGTCTGCTCCATGGAGAATGTGGATCCTGTGGGCGTGCATACCGGCGATTCCATCGTCGTGGCGCCTGCCGTGACACTGACGCCTGAAGAGTATACGATGCTGAGCCAGGCGGCGCTTCAGATGGTGGAGGCCATCGGCGTCATCGGCGGCTGCAACGTGCAGTTTGCCCTGAAGCAGGACGGTTCGGAATACGCGGTCATCGAGATGAATCCCCGGGTATCCCGTTCTTCAGCCCTGGCAAGTAAAGCTACGGCGTACCCCATCGCGAAGATCACCACAATGCTGGCTCTGGGATACCATCTTTCCGAGATCAGAAATGAAGAGACCGGATTCAGCCTTTCCGGCTTTGAACCGGCCGTGGACTATATGGTCCTGAAGTTCCCGAAGTTCCCCTTTGACAAATTCGCGGGATCGTCGCGCAGGCTGGGAACGCAGATGAAGGCTACCGGCGAGGTCATGTCCATCGCGCCGACCTTTGAGGAAGCGCTGGTGAAGGCGGTCCGCGGCGCGGAGATCGGCGCGGATACCCTGAACATGCCGCCGCTGGATGACCGGGACGTGCTGGAAAGACTGGCGGATCAGGACGACCGCAGGCTGTTCACCATTTATGAAGCGATCAAGAAGGGCGTTTCCATTGAAAAGATCTTCGAGATCACGAAGATCACGCCCTGGTTCCTGGAAAAGATCCGGAACATCGCGGAAAATGAGGCGTATTATTACAGCACCCGGCAGGATATGAAATTCAAGATCGTACGGACCTGCGAGAAGGTCTTCGGTACGGATCAGCCCTATTTCTATTCCTGCTCCCTGTCTGATTCGGAAGACGAATGCGAGGCGAGAAGCTTCCGGCGTTCCGGAAAACCCGTGGTGGTCGTGCTTGGCTCGGGGCCCATCCGGATCGGCCAGGGCATTGAATTTGACTATTCTTCGGTCCACTGCGTCTGGATGCTCCGGGAAATGGGCTATGACGTAGTGACTGTAAACAACAATCCGGAAACCGTGTCCACGGACTATGATACGGCGGACCGGCTGTATTTTGAGCCGCTGACCCCGGCTTACGTGGGCCCCATCCTTCAGGTGGAGCAGCCCGTGGGCGTGGTAGTGGCGTTCGGCGGGCAGACCGCCATCAAACTGACGAAATTCCTGGATGAACAGGGCGTGCAGATCCTGGGCACCAGCGCGGAAGGCATCGACATTGCGGAAGACCGCGCGCGCTTTGACGAGCTTCTGGGCCGTTTTCATATCCGGCGTCCCAGGGGCAAGGGAGTGGAGACCCTGGAGGAAGCCCTGGCCTGGGCCAATGAAGTGGGTTATCCGGTACTTCTTAGGCCCAGCTATGTCATCGGCGGCCAGAACATGACCATCTCTTATGACGATGCCCGGACGGAAGCTTATATGAAAACGATCCTGGCGGGAGGCATCGCGAATCCGGTCCTGATCGACAAATATATGCCCGGAACTGAGCTGGAGGTGGACGTCATTTCAGACGGAGAGGACGTGCTGATCCCCGGCATTATGGAGCATATCGAACGGGCCGGTGTCCATTCCGGAGATTCGATCGCCGTATATCCGCCCTATAATCTGACGGACCGTTTCCTTCAGAAGATCTGCGACTGCTCGGAAAAGCTGGCCCTGGCGCTGGGTACGAAAGGCCTGGTGAACATCCAGTATCTGATTTTTGAAGATGAGCTCTATGTGATCGAAGTGAATCCCCGGGCGTCAAGGACCGTGCCTTATATCAGTAAGGTCACAGGCGTTCCCATGGTGGACATCGCGACCCATGTGATGCTGGGAGGAAAGCTCCGGGATCTGCCCTACGGCTCCGGGCTCTACCGGACGCCGCCGTACTGCGCGGTGAAGGTGCCGGTGTTCTCCTTTGAAAAACTGAATGACGCGAACTCGATCCTTGGTCCTGAAATGAAGTCCACCGGCGAAGTGCTGGGCCTGGGCAAGACCATGGCGGAAGCCCTGTACAAGGGTCTGACCAGCGCCGGCTTTACCATGCCCAGGCACGGGGAAAGCGGCAAAAAGGGCGTGCTTCTTTCTGTGGAGACCAATGACTACCAGGAGATCCTTTCCGTTGCGAAACGGTTCTATGACCTGGGATTAAAGCTGTACGCCACCACCGGTACCGCGGAAGCCATCCGAACCCTCAGTATTGATGTGGAATCCGTGCCGAATGCCGTGGAAAGCGATGATCTTTTGCGGCTTCTGGAAAGCGGGGAGCTGAATTATATCATCTATACCGGAGCGGTAAAGGATGAGACCATGGGCGATTTTATCGCCATCCACCGCCGGGCCATGCAGCTGGGCATCCCGTGCCTGACGTCCCTGGATACCGCGAATGCCCTTGCGGAGATCTTTGCGGCGAATTACAACGCGGGCAATACGGAGCTTGTGGATATCACCCGGATGCGTTCCTGGAAACTCCGGATCCCGTTTACAAAGATGCATTCCTGCGGGAATGACTATATCTTTATAGAGAATTTCAACGGCGAGATCACCTGTCCGGAATCTTTGTGCGTATATCTCTGCAAGCAGCATTACGGGATCGGCGCGGACGGTATCGTTCTGATCGGGCATTCCCAGACGGCGGATGCTTCCATGCGGTCCTTCAACCGGGACGGAAGCGAGGGGCGGATGGCCGGAAACAATGTACGGCTGGTGGGCAAGTACCTCTATGACCACGGCTATGTGCGGAGCGAACGGATGACCATTGAAACGAAGAGCGGCATCTGCCTGCTGCATCTCTTTACAAGAGACGGCAAGGTCAGTTCTGTCAGTGTCCGGATGAAGCCCGCGGAAGTGCTGAAAACGGATGAGGGACAGGAGATCCTGACCTATCCGGTACAGGCAGGAGGCCGGAACTTCCTGGTGAACGGGATCTCAGTCGGCAACACCCACTGCGTCATTTTTGAAGACAATATTGACTCCATCAATGTACCGGAGCTGGGACCGGAGCTGGAGCACCATCCCCTGTTTGCGGGCGGCGCGAATGTGGAATTTGTCCGCGTGGTCAACCGGAATACCCTGAGACTCCGGGTATGGGAGCGCGGCAACGGCGAGACCCTGGCCTGCGGCACCGGCGCCCTGGCAGCCTGCGCGGCAGCGGTGCGGCTGGGACTTTCGGATCCGGACAGCGAGATCCTGGTAAAGCTTCCCGGCGGAGACGTGACCGTACGCTGCACGGAGAACAGCCTGACCCTCACCGGCGCGACGGAAGAAGTGTACAGCGGGTATTTTGAGTATTAAGCGGATCACATCATTCAGAAAAAGGTTGAAGTGCGGCCCGCAGGATGATATAGTAAAGGTTGTTGTGATTTCATTTACTCATTCATCCTGCGGGTGTCTGTATGCGGTTTTTCGGACAGCATCCGGGCAGAGCAGGCGGATGGAGTCATCGCCGTCATTCTTTATGATCCGTAAAGCGGATCCATACTGTTTCCGGCTTTATTACATGTAAGGAATAAACAGAATCTTATGGAAGAACAAAAGCAAAAAACCAGGTATTATCTGGAAAGGCCCGCCAAGATACTGATCGATCTGGGCACTTCCTCGAGCGGTCTTTCCCAGGCGGAGGCGGAAAAGCGCCTCAGGGAAAACGGAAAAAACAAGCTGAAGGAAGCAGAGCATGACTCGCTTTTGAAGAAGTTTATCACGGCACTTGCGGATCCGATGATCATCATGCTGATCGCGGCCGCGGCTGTGCAGGCGCTGGTGGCTGTGATCGAAGCCGGCGGCAAGCCCGGCATCCGTGATTTCACAGATGTGATCGTGATCCTCATCGTGGTCATCATCAACAGCATCCTCAGCATCGTTCAGGAGAGCAAGGCGGAGGCGGCGATGGACGCGCTGACCCAGATGACGGCTTCCACTTCGAAGATCATGCGGGACGGCAAGGTCCACGTGATCAAAAGCGAAGATGTGGTGGTGGGCGACATCGTAGTTCTGGAAGCAGGTGATTCCGTGCCTGCGGACTGCCGGATCCTGGAAGCGCACAGCCTGAAAGCAGAGGAAGCCGCCCTGACCGGTGAATCGGTCCCTGTCAACAAGCTGGTGGACATTCTGATGCTGAAGGAAGAGCAGCGGGATATTCCGCTGGGCGACCGCCGGAATATGCTGTACAGCGGATCTACCGTGGTCTACGGGCGCGGTACTGCTGTGGTCACGGCTGCCGGTATGGATACGGAGATGGGCCGGATCGCGGACGCGCTTTCTGAAGCGGAAAAGGAACAGACGCCGCTTCAGCGGAAGATGTCGGAGCTTTCCGTATTCCTTACGAAGCTGGTCATCGCCATCTGCGTCGTAGTATTTGTGGTGGGCATCGTGGAGTCCCTGTGGTTCTCCAGTGAGCCCTTCAGCTGGCGTCTTCTGGGCGACGCTTCTCTGGATACCTTTATCGCAGCCATCGCGCTGGCCGTCGCCGCCATCCCGGAAGGCCTTCCTGCCGTCGTGACGGTGGTGCTGTCCATCGGCGTCACTGCCATGGCGAAGAGAAAAGCACTGATCCGGAAACTGACCGCCGTAGAGACCCTGGGCTGTACGCAGATCATCTGCTCGGATAAGACCGGTACGCTGACCCAGAATAAGATGACTGTGGTCAAGACCTATACGGATGACGAGAAGCTTCTGGCCATGGCCATGGCGCTGTGCTCGGACGCGGAGATCACGCCGGGAGAGACGGAGTCTGTGGGTGAGCCTACGGAAGCCGCGCTGGTGAACTACGCGTACAAGATCGGCTATCCTAAATATGAGATGACGGAGGAGCAGCCCCGGGTGGGCGAAGCCCCGTTTGATTCCATGCGGAAGATGATGTCCACCATCCATCAGGACGGATCTTCCTATATCCAGTATACCAAGGGCGCTTATGACATGATCCTGGAGCGCTGCACGGGATATCTGAAGGGCGGAAAAGTCATTCCGATGACGGAGGATCTCCGCGCTGAGATCGCGAAGGTCAACAAGGAATACGCGGACAACGCGCTCCGTGTGCTGCTTGCGGCTTACAGAAGGTATGACCGCATGCCGGAGTCCGTGGAGCCGGAAGATCTGGAACATGACCTGGTATTCATCGGCCTCATGGGCATGATCGATCCCTGCCGTCCGGAGGTGTATGACGCGATCCGGGAATGCCGGGAGGCCGGCATCCGGCCAGTGATGATCACCGGCGACCATAAAGATACCGCTGTCGCCATCGCGAAGGATCTGGGCATCGTTACTGACGCGAGCCAGGCCATCGCCGGCGCGGAACTGGATAATTATACAGATGAAGAACTGATCGAGCTGGTACCGAAGTATTCGGTATACGCCCGGGTGCAGCCGGAGCATAAGACCCGGATCGTCAACGCATGGCAGGCCCGCGGCATGATCACCGCCATGACCGGAGACGGCGTGAACGACGCGCCGTCCATTAAGGCGGCGGACATCGGCGTAGGCATGGGCATTACCGGTACGGACGTCACCAAGGGCGTGGCGGATATGGTGCTGGCGGATGACAACTTCGCCACCATCGTAAACGCGGTGGAAGAGGGCAGAAAGATCTATGATAATGTACTGAAGGTCCTTCAGTTCCAGCTGTCCACGAATATGTCCGAGGTCCTGATCATGTTCCTGGCGTCCATCCTGAACTTCAAGATCCTGACCCCGGTGCATCTTCTCTGGATCAACATGGTCACTGACTCCCTTCCCGGCCTGGCCCTCGGAATGGAAAAGGCGGAAGGAGATCTGATGAAGCGGAAGCCCAGAGCATCCACGGACGGCATCTTCTCAAACGGCGCCGGCATCGATATGATCTGGCAGGGTGTTTATATCGCCATCGTGGAACTGGCATCCTATCTCATCGGCTATAAGATCGAGATGGGGACGCTTTCCGGCCTGATCGGCGGCCCGGTCTGCGTGAACGCCATGGCCATGACGTTCGTGACTGCCAGCTTCGCGGAAATGATCTGCGCCCTGAATATGCGTTCCAGACGCGGATCGATCTTCTCCATCCATATGCTGAAGAATATGAACTGGTGGCTTATAGGAGCACTGGCAGTGACTGTAGTGATCACACTGGCAGCCGTACTGCTGCCTGGCCTGCAGACAGTATTCGGCATCCAGCCCGGCACCTTCAGCGGTGAAGAGCTGCGGATCTCAGTGGCGCTGGCACTTAGCATTATTCCGGCATTTGAACTGGGCAAAGCGTTTCACAGAATGCTGGATAAGGAGCAGTGATGAAAAGAAGACTGTTTTATGACAGGAAAGACGCAAGGCGGGTGCCGATGGTGGGCCTTCTGCAGCTTGCGGTGGATCTGAAGCCGCAGCGCTGCGTCAGTGACGTTTACATCAATGAAAAGGCGGATGTCACGGCGCTTGTGAATTACCTGGAGGGACTGAAGGCTTCCGGGGACCACTATACGTATTTCCACGCGTTTCTTACGGCCATCGGAAAGACCATTTACAGCCGGCCGAAGCTGAACACTTTTATTCAGAACCGCCATCTGTATGAGCACAATGAAGTGTCCCTGGCTTTTGTCGCGAAGATGGCTCTGAATGACAAGGCCGAAGAGATCATGGTCCATATCGTGCTGGATCCGGAGGATACCATGGAAACCATCCGGGAAAAGTGCGTGAAGAAGCTGTCGAATCTGCGAGGGGAGCATGTGACCAAGCAGGGCGCGAATACCGCGATCGACGTGCTGGGCAACCTGCCGAATATCATCCGGGTGCCCATCCTTGGCGTGATCAAATGGCTGGATAAACACGGCATCCTGCCGGCCGGCCTCACCAAGGACAACATTTATTACAGCAGCATGATCGTATCCAACCTGGGATCCATCCACTGCGACGCGATCTATCATAACATCACGGACTTCGGCACCAGTTCCTCCCTCGCCACCATCGGCGAGATCAGGGATCTGCCGGTCTACGGCGAAGACGGGGAGCTTCATCCCAGAAAGATCTGTGAATTCGGCGTCACCATCGACGAGCGGATCGCGGACGGTTTCTATCTGTCAAAAAGCATCCAGCTGATGAAGGAATACCTGAACAAGCCGGAATGCCTGATGGAACCCATCGGGCCGGGAAAGTAATCATTTTGCCATGAGGCAGTAAAAACATGTGTTTTTACTGCCTCATTCCAGCCAGCCATTTCATACACGTTTTTTCATACACATTTTTTCATACACAGCCTTTCATACACGACCTTTCACACACATCTTTTCAGACACAGTCTTTCAGACACTTCTTTTCTTCATATGATCACGGGGGGAATCTTTTTGAAAAAGATCAGGATCATTTCTTTTTGTGTTTCCGCGTTTCTGCTGTTTTCTTTTATTACTGTGATCTCTTCCGGTCTGACGTTAAGAAGCGCGGAAGTGATCGTTCTGGCCGGGCTCTGCGCATTCGCTTCGGCGTCTGACATGATCTGCTTAAGGATCCCGGACCGGCTGATCCTTACCGGCATCCTGTTCCGGCTGTGCCGTATTTTTTATGACCATCCGCGGACCGCGTTTCCCGCGCTTTGCGTCAGCTTTCTTACTGCGGTGATGATCACCATTCCGGTATTCGTTCTGGTGCTTATTATGGACAGGATCTGTAAGAAGGAGACCATGGGAGGAGGGGATCTGAAGCTGATCTTTCTTATGTCTCTGTTTTTTCCTGTCCGTACGGCGCTTTACGGACTTCTTTCTGCCTGCATTCTGGGGATCCTGACGATCCCTGTGTTTCTTCTTGGGAAAACGCGGCCGAAGGGATATCCCTTCGGACCTGCGCTTGCTGCCGGCTTTTTCCTGTC
>CADCQD010000042.1 GCA_902803485.1 uncultured Eubacteriales bacterium
AAGGTGCATCTGGTGCTTCCGAAGACCATCACCCGGAGCGAAGGCAAGGCAGTCAGAGTCATTGATAAGAGAAAGCTTCATGATTAAGGAGGCCAGTTATGTCTATTAAACAGTTATCGATCTATCTTGAAAACAAGCCCGGCAAGCTCGCGGAAGCGCTGCGGTTTATCAAAGAAGCCGGCATCAATATCCGGGCGCTGAGCCTGGCGGATACCAGCGAGTTCGGCATTCTCAGGCTGATCACTTCCGACCTGGAAAGGGCGGAGGAACTGCTTTCACAGCAGGCGCTGGTGAAGAGCACGGACGTCATCGCTGTGGAAGTCGATGACCGTTCCGGCGGTCTTCTGGAGATCCTTGAGGTACTGAATCAGGCGAACGTAAACATTGACTATATGTACGCGTTTACCGCGCGGGTAAAGAGCGCTTATGCCGTTCTCCGCGTCGACGACTGCGCACTGGCGGAGCAGTATCTTCATGACAGCGGCATCACCACGCTGAAAGGGAAAGACCTGATGAACCTTCTTGAGAAGGAGGAATAATATCATGCTGACGAAACGTATCTTAACAGTTCAGGACATTTCCTGTGTCGGACAGTGCTCCATCACAGTGGCGCTGCCCATCATATCCGCCTGCGGGATCGAGGCGGCCATCCTGCCTTCCGCGGTACTGTCCACCCACACCGGCGGATTTAAAGGCTTCACCTTCTGCGATCTGACAGATGAAATGCCGAAGATCTTAAAACACTGGCAGAGCGAAGGCCTGACATTTGACGCGCTGTATACCGGATACCTGGGAAGCGCGCGGCAGATCGAATATGTGCTGGATATCGCGGACACCGTCCTTTCTGAAGGCGCGCCGCTGATCGTAGACCCGGCCATGGCGGATAACGGGAAGCTGTATTACGGGTTTGACGGCGCATTCGTGAAATCGATGGCGAAGCTGGTGGCTAGGGCGGACATCACGCTTCCGAACATCACGGAAGCGAGCCTTCTGACGGACACGGAATATCAGGAAACGTATACCCCTGAACATGTGGAAATGCTGAACCGGAAGCTGACGGAGATGGGCGCGAAGAAAGTGGTCATGACCGGCATCGGCTACCGGCCGGGAGAAACCGGCGTGAACGTGTACGCGGATGGCGTAAGCCGGCATTACGCGCATAGAAAGATCGCCAAAGGCACTCACGGAACCGGAGACATTTACGCGTCCTCATTTACCGGTTCCCTGATGCGGGGCAAGGACATTTATGATGCCGCAGTCATCGCGGCGGACTTTACGCTGAGCTGCATCGAAGAGACGCAGAAGGATCCGGAACACTGGTACGGCGCGGTATTTGAGACCTCGCTGCCGAAGCTGATCGCAGCGTTAAATTAATTCAAAACACAATATTTTTTCCCTGGGGTCATCGGGGAACAGGTCCTGGCAGTCCAGCTCATCCACAAAGGACAGCATATCCGTCCGCATCAGAAAGCTGACGTAATCCGCGGAGGGATAATAGAAAAAGAGCAGGATGTGCCTGGGCTTCCTGTACCAGGAATCGAGGATCTTCCCGATGACGATCTCCAGGATCCGGACAGAAAAGGGATTGAAGAAGTAAACACGGTTGACTTCCTCCGGCACTTCATAGCGGGCGGCATCCGCCCACAGAAACGCCGGTCTTCCGGGAAAACCATCTGAAAAGTCCGCATTTTGCGGTACGTCGCGGCGGAAAGAAGAACTCTTTCCGCCGCTCATGCTTTCCAGGTTCTTTACCGCCTTCCGGACCATATCTCCGTTAAAGTCAATACCAATACTGCTGCAGCCGGTCTGATCATGCAGAAACAGGCCCACGCGTCCCTTGCCCGAGCCATAATCCAGCAGAACGTCCTCCCGCCGGACCCAGCCGCTGTCCACAAGCTTCATGAGCACACCGTAAGGCGTCGGCTCGTACGCGTACCTGTCCCTGTCCTCCTTGGACCGGTCGTCCCCCCGGGTATGAATATGCAGTTTTCTGTCCCACAGCCAGTCGTTTTTCATAAGGACATTATATCCATTAATCGCGGAAAGCGCAAGAAGCCGGGTTTTGAAGGCTGCGGCCGGAGAATACGACCAGGCGGAGAGAAAAAGCATGAGTGGTCGTAGTCATTACAAACTTTTTTGAGGGCTTTGGC
>CADCQD010000043.1 GCA_902803485.1 uncultured Eubacteriales bacterium
AGAGCATTGCCACCTCGCTGATGGGAAGCTTCTGCAGAAGGAGGCGCCTGGCATACCGGATGCGGATGTCCGTCAGGTATTCATGGGGCGTCATTCCGGTGGCCTGCTGAAAACAGCGCCGGAGATGATCCTTGCTGTAGCCCGTGGCGGTCAGCGCTTCCGTCACCTGAAAATCAGGATCGCTGTAGGAAGCCGTGATGCTCTGGATCACGGTGCTTACCACAGGATGGATGGGAGGCAGCGTCACCCGTTCTTCAATTATCTGGAGGACTGCGTTATACAGCGTTTCTGTTACGGCGTCCGTTTCCTTCTGGATGAGATACCGGGACAGAAGGATCGAAAGCAGATTCGTCATGGTATGGCAGCTGTCATCGGACAGGATCAGCGGCTCAGTGATGGGCCGCTCTTTTTTTCCGGGTATGTCGGTACGATTCAGCGTATCTGTACGCAGATAGATATCCCTGAATCCGCCGGCCGCGGTCTTTCGATGGGGCAGGCCCGGCGGGATCACATGCACAGTACCCGGGGAAAAAGGATATTCCTGCCCGTCGATTTCAGCGGTTCCTTCGCCTTCGGTGTTCACAATGATCTCGTAGCAATCATGACTGTGCAGCTCATGATCCATGAGCCGCGTGGGGGAGGCGCCAACCAGTAATAAAGCCATACGGATCCGTCCTTTCAGGGGAGTTTTGCGTAATTATAGCAGTGCACAGCGTTTTTGTCCAGATATTTGGTCGGTTCTGTTCTGAAGGAAACAGGAAAAGAACGCTATAATGATGCCATCAACCAAACGAAAAGGAGCGAAAAACAATGGAAGGCATGATGCGGCAAATGGTAATGGCAGGTCCCCGGAAGAGCAAAATTATCGAGGTACCCATTCCGAAGTATAGTGATGATGAAATGCTGGTGAAGGTGACGTTGACCGGTATGTGCCATTCTGAGTGGTATCCCTGGGCAACCGCGCAGGAAGGCGATATTCTGGGCCATGAAGCCATCGGCGTGGTGGCGGAAGTGGGCAGGAATGTGAAAGGCTTCGCGGCGGGAGACCGTGTGACCGGCCTTGGCGGCGGCGCGTACAGAGAATATATCGTGGTATCTCCGGAGAAAACCGTACATGTCCCGGACTGCCTGAAGGATGAAGACGCCATTTCCGAGCCTCTGGCATGCCTTCTTTCCGCAGCGATGAAGCTGCCGGTGGAAACTCTGGGTGATCCGGTGGCCGTGGTCGGCTGCGGCTACATGGGACTGGGTACCATCGCCCTGTTCAAGGCAATGGGCTACGGCGATATCATCGCCATCGACAAACGCCCGGAAGCGCTGGAGAACGCGAAGAAATTCGGCGCCACCGAAACGTATCTTCCGGAAGAGCTCCCGGAAATGTACCGCAGCAATTTTGAAACCATCGGCAAGGCGGATCTGACCCGCAGCGGGGATAACGCCAATGTATTCGCGCCCGGCATCCCCACTGTGATGGAATTCGCGGGCACGGAAGACGGCCTGCAGCTGGCGGGAGAACTGGTGAAGGCCCACGGGCGGCTGGGCATTGGCGGCTATCACAACGACGGCCCCCGCTCCATCGATTACAAGCTGTGGAACTTTAAGGCCATCACGACCATCAACTGTCACGAGCGCCGCATTGACTATGAAGCAGGCCTGTGCCGCCGCTGCATGGAATTGCTGGAAAAGGGCATTTGGAAGTTTACTGGCGTGACCAAAGTATTTGACATGAAGGATTTCGACATGGTCAGCGAAATGATGGAACATCATACCGACAATTTCATCAAAGCCGGTATCCGTCCCTGATCTAAAGGGTCTTTACGGGGCGTCTATCCGGGACACCCGTTTTCCAAATGGTAGTGAACTTGACACTATCGTCCAAATTCAGGAGGAAGCGAGATGGAAAGAATAAAAACCGCCATTGTGGGCTGCGGTATGATCAGCTACATCTACATTAAGAACTTTCAGAATCTGTTTTCTGTGATCGATCTGGTGGGGATCTGCGATAATTTCGCGCAGAACGCGGAGGAGAAATCCCGGCTGTTCCACGTTCCTGTCATGACCATGGAAGAGATCAAAGCTGATCCCGAAATCAGGCTGGTCGTGAACCTGACCGGACCTCAGGCTCATTATCCTGTGATCAAAGAGCTGCTGGAAGCCGGGAAAAACGTATATACAGAGAAAACGCTCTGCGTCGATTTCGAGCAGGGCAGGGAGCTGGCGGCTCTTGCAAAGGAAAAAGGGCTGTATCTGGGCGTCGCGCCGGACACCTTCCTGGGCGCCGGCCTGCAGACCGCGCGCCTTCTCATTGAACGGGGCATGATCGGCCGGGTCACCTCCGCGCGGGCCGCCATCAACCGTTCCCAGGCGCTGAATTCCGAATTGTTCCGTTTCATCCGCAATCCGGGCGGCGGTTTTGCCTACGACATCGGCGTCTATTATGTGACGGCGCTGCTGAGCCTGCTGGGGCCGGTGAAGAAGGTGACCGGATTCGTGTCCGAAGCCCGGGAGCACGAGGCGCGCATCCTCCGCGCGGGGGATTTCGGAAACACCTGGAAAACGGCGGACAACAACCTGTACGCGGGCTCTATGCTGTTTGAAAACGGCACAGTCGCCACACTGCATCTGGACGGGGAGAGCATTGATGAAGAACAGCCTTCCCTGGTGATCTACGGCACTGAAGGCATTCTGAACCTGGGCGATCCCAACAGCTTCCATGGCGAAGTCCGGCTTCAGTTCAACAATTCTCCGGAGACCCTTATGCCGTTTACCCATGGTTTTACCGGCATGACGCTTTACGGTCCGGAGCCTCCTGCAGACTATGGCCAGCATCGCGGCACAGGCGCCGCGGAGATGGCCTGGGCGATGATCGGGAAACGGCCGCACCGCGCGTCCGCTGAATTAGGATTGCATACATTGGAGATCCTTCACGGCCTGGACGTGTCTGCTGCCGAGGAAAGGGTCTACCGCATGACCACGACGTTCCGCCAGCCCGATCCGCTGCCCTGCGGATATACGGACCAGATCCTTGGCGGCATGCAGTGCGACGCGGAAGGATCTCTGGTATAAACGGAGAAGAGAACAGATCGTAAACCAGCTCCTCATATGACAGATCCTGTATTTTACAATCTGTCGTATGAGGAGCTTTTTTACTGCCGTGATAATGCCTTTTCCTTGATTTATTCGATCAGTCTTGCCATAATATACTTTGCGGAGATCTTTGACGATCGCAGAGGAGGAGAATAGTATGATACTCTCGGAACAGATCCGGCAGATGCGGATCAGTATCGGATACGGAGAAAATCATTTTACGATGGAGCGGGGGTCTTTCCGCTATGACGAAGAATTCGTATACCGGAAGGAACTGGAACTG
>CADCQD010000044.1 GCA_902803485.1 uncultured Eubacteriales bacterium
GAAGAATGCCCCAGGATGGCAGTGGAGGTACCGCTTACCAGGACGAGGCTTCCGGGGCGGACGCAGCCCGTGCCCAGCATGGCCGCGTTGCAGTCGCAGGTGCCTTCATAGACCGGTGTCCCTTCGGAAAGCCCCAGGCAGGCGGCAGCTTCCTTTGTGACCTCGCCGACACATTCGCCCACAGCAAGCTTCAGAACCGGGATCTTCTCTGTCACATCGCCGATTCCGGCAGCTTCATAAATACTTACCGGGAGGCCGCCGAGGGTCTGGTCATAATTCCACCGGAAACCCGCGACAGACGTACTGAGGGTCCGGCGCCCCGTCAGCTGATAATTCAGCCAGTCTTCAAATTCAAATACAGTCTCTGTAGCAGCCCAGTTTTCCGGTTCATGGCGTTTGTACCACATGCACTTCGGGATCATGGTATCCGCGCGGAAGGCAGGCTTGTATACGTCCATCGCCGGGTATCGTGAGCCAGGAGAACCGTCCCCCTGGCCACTGCAGCCAGGAGAACCGTCCCCCTGGCCGTATCTCAGGGTGTCCAGTTCTTTGGCTTCTTCGGAGGCCCGGACGTCCATCCAGAGCAGGGGCCGCCGCACCGGCCGGCCGCTTTTGTCCAGGAACACCAGGGTGTTTGTGGTGGCGTCGCAGACGATGGCGGTGAGGTCTTCGCTGCGGATCCCGGATGCTTTCAGGCATGCCGGGACTGCTGATGCCAATGCCTGCTGCCAGTCCGCGGTGTCCTGCTCTGCCCAGCCGTTTTTCGGATAATAGGTGGGATAAGCGGCTTCCGCGTTTCCTAAAAGATGTCCGTCCTGGTCAAAGACCGCCGCCCGGACGCTTCCGGTTCCGGCGTCAATGCCGAGATAATAATGCGTCATTTCTGTTCCTTTTCAAAATCGATGATCCGCTGGACCTTGTCCTTTGAGCGGCTTTCCGGGTCATAGGTGCAGGACAGGTATTCCTTCACCATGGCCTTTGCCAGTTCGATGCCGATGACCTGGGCACCCATGGTGATCACATTGGCGTGATTGGACAGTTCCGCGCGCTGCGCCTGGTATACGTCATGGATGCAGGCGGCGTACGCGCCAGGGACTTTATTTGCGGCGATGCTCATTCCGATCCCGGTGCCGCACAGAAGGATGGCGCGGTCATATTCGCCATCCGCTGTCGCTTTTGCGCAGCGGAAAGCCACATTGGCGTAGATCGGATCATCGGATCCCAGGTCTGTGACTTCATGGCCCAGGCTTTCCACATAGGGGATCAGCTGTTTCTTAAAACCATCCGCGTTCGGATCGCTGCCGAATACGATTTTCATAAAATACTCCCTTCCTGTCGGCCGCGTCATTCCGGCAGCCTCGTATCATCCGTAAAATTCTTCTGTCAATTGGTCGGCCAGTGCTGTAAGCCGCTCCCGGTCTTTCGCGAACTGAAGGATCGAGTAGCGGGGACGGACGGTCCAGCCTTTTATGAGACTCTCATGGAACAGCGTACGGGATATGCCGATCTCCTTTGGGGACGCCGGCGCGCCGCCTTTCCTGAGAAGCGCTTCGATTTCTCTGGCCGGCGGGCACAAAGCCGCGGTGCCTTCCGGCAGGATGTCCGCGAGTTCCTCAAAGAACCGGGCGATCACTACTGTCGCGACGCCTACCTGGATCCCGTGGTGGATCGGGTTCAGGCCCCGGTCAATATAATCCATTTCCCAGAAGTGGGAAAGCATATGTTCCGCGCCGGAAGCGGGCCGTGAGATATTTACCAGCGCCATGGCAACGCCGGTCATGGTCAGGGCTTCCATCAATGCCCCAAGGGCTTCCGGATCTCTCTCCGGCAGTCCTTCCGCTTTCGCGAAACACTTTTCCAGTGCCTTTTCCACCAGACGCACACAGGTATCGCAGCGGTAGTCCCCGTTTGCCTTTACTGCCAGGTCCCAGTCCGCAATGGCGGTGATCTTTCCGACCACATCGCCGAAGCCGGCCTGGATCATATCCTGAGGCGCGGTCTTCAGGATGTCCGTATCTCCCACCAGGCCGTAGGTCAGATGCGCCTGGGGAGAGTATTTATATCCATGGGAAAAGATCGGCGCGCCATCCGAAACGTAACCGTCCATGGAGGGGGCTGTGGCGACGATGATAAAGGGAAGCCCGGTTCTGGATGTGACGAATTTGACAGAATCATTGATGACACCGGAACCCACGGCGATCATGAGCTTGCAGTCCAGGTCCTGTTCCTGAAGGATCCGTCCCAGGGTCCGTTCATCCGGGATCAGGATATCTGAGCCGGTGTCGAAAAGCAGTTCCTTGACCTTGGTAAAGCCGTTTTCCCGGAGCAGCCGGACGGCTGTTTCACCCGCCACACGGTAGGTATTGGAATCAAAAACGATCAGGATCTTGTCGTCTTTAAAAGGCGCGGCCATCCGCGGCAGATCCTCGATGGCCCCTTTCCGGATGGAGATCCCCTGAACGGAAAAGCTGTGATGACG
Source organism: uncultured Eubacteriales bacterium (assembly GCA_902803485.1). Lineage (GTDB taxonomy): Bacteria > Bacillota > Clostridia > Lachnospirales > Lachnospiraceae > UBA1267. The sequence goes on from CADCQD010000044.1 coordinate 2,480, forward strand.
GCCGCAGGAGCAGTCAAACTCCAGCCCCGGCATTTCTTCGATCTTCATCTGCAGTATATCTTGCATACCAGCCTCCAAAGTATGAAATCGGCGTATCAAACGTCTCTGTTAAATAACGTGTTTTTGTATATTGAACTAATACAAATTATAGGCTTTTCCAGATGGGAAGTCAAACGAATACGCAATAATATAGAAATACGCGGCGCTCTTTGATATAATGAATTAAATAGCCGGGAAACCGGGACATGCGTAAGGTGTTA
>CADCQD010000045.1 GCA_902803485.1 uncultured Eubacteriales bacterium
CCGCACCTTTGTCCCGTACTATACTTATCCGGAAAATCAGTGGTACTTCATGTATCACCGGATCTATGGCGAAGGCGAACTGAAACCCTACAGGAAATATTGATAAAAACGGCCAGGAGAACCGTTCCCCTGGCTGAAAAAGAAGGCGGCTGGCGCATTTGCGCCAGCCGCCTTCTGTGTGATCCGGTAGCTCCCCCAGGATTATCCGATGGAGATATATTTCTTCTCGTTGACCGGCTTTGCTTCCTTTTTCGCGATGGTAAGCTGCAGGACGCCGGACTTGAATTCCGCCTTGATGTCCTCTTCGCCGACTTCGTCGCCTACATAGAATCTGCGCTCGCAGGAACCTACGAAACGTTCCTTCCTAAGGTAGCGGCCTTCCTTCTTTTCCTCATTCTCTTCGTTCTTCTCCGCGGATACGGTCAGGTAGCCTTCGTGAAGCGCGACCTTAACGTCCTCTTTCGTGAAGCCCGGAAGATCGATCTCCAGTTCAAATGCGTGATCTGTTTCTCTGATATCGGTCTTCATCAGGCCCTGGCCGGTTCTGAAATATCTCTTGGCCGGCAGGTTTCCGCGCTCCTCTGCTGCTGTATTCTCCTGGCGTCTTTCCTCATCGAACGGAAATCCGAAAAAGTTGTCAAATAAATCATTTCCAAAAATGCTGGGCAGTAACATATGTTTTTCCTCCTCTTCTTATCTTCTGTATTTGTACCGGATGTCCAGTCACCCGGGATAAGATCCGGGTGCGCTGCATCCCTGATCCTGCGAAGACCCGCAGCCGCTTCTTTTTAAAACTTCCTGCGGCGCGTCGGAACGGTGAAGATCTTGTTCTTCCCTCGTTCTGGAGGTATGATAGCACATGTTGTTAGCACTGTCAAGAGGTGAGTGCTAATTCTTCTTGTGAACTTTTTGTGTCCATTTACTGCACGACGTATTCCGTACCGCTGACGGTCTCCGTAATCCGGTAGGACTTTGTTCTGAAGTCCGCGAAAAGCTCCGCCGCGTGCTGCTCCTTTTCCCAGCGCATGCGGATGGTCCCGTCCCCGCCGTCCGCGGTAAACGTCCCGCCAAAGGCTTCGCAGCGGTTCCTGAAACGCATCGCCTCATAGAGCTTCTGTAAAAACGGCGCCCGGATCCGCTCGCGGATCTCCTCTTCGGTGAAATTATGGCGGTTTACTTCCCGCCCTCCTTCGCCGTGTTCAAGACAGGAGAAATCGTTCTTTCCCGCCAGCAGCCCCACGTAATAGATCTGCGGGATCCCCGGGGTGAAAAGCTGCACGATCCGCGCCAGAAGATAGGCGTCCTCGTCTTCGTCCATCGCGGAGAAAAAGGTCCCGGAAAGCTGATAGATCTTTTCTTTCCCGCTGCCGGTCCGGATCCTGGATGCCCAGAATACGTCCCGCGCCTGGAGCTCCTCCGGAAGCTTCGTAAACTCGCGCACATACCGGTCCCGGACGATGGTGCTGATGGCGTCGATCTCCTCTTCTGTCATCAGTCCCGCCGCGTCCACCACACCAATGCCGTCATGGGTATCCAGCGTCGTGACCTGGTTATGGGGGCAGATGGAAAGCCAGTGCAGCAGGCGGTCCGTTCTCCCGAATTCCAGTCCATGCAAAAGAAGTAACGGCAGGGCGAAATCGTAGACGTAATGGCCTTTTTCCGCAAGCTTCAGCTGGATGCGGTACTCCTCATGGATCTCCGCCAGCATCGCGGTCCCTGTTTCCTTCAGCGGCTTCGTGCTGATGTCCAGCACGTCCCAGATCTCCGGTTCCACAAAAAAGCAGCTGGTACCTGGCACCTTGGAAGCGTAGGCAAAGGCGTCGAACCGGATCATCGGCACATAGGAGGCGATCCTGTGAAGATTCCGTTCATAGTAGCGCTGTGTCTCGGCGCTGTGCGGATCAATATCCACCTGCTCTTCGAAAAAGGTGCACCAGAGGTCCACTTTCTGCCCGTTCTTCAGGGTGAATTCCCGCTTCGGGCCGCCGGGCTTCCTGGAATACAGGACCGCGAGATCCGCCTCCGTCGGTTCGCCCTCCGGCCAGAATTCTTTCCAGTGGATGAACATGTCCCGGTATTCCGACTCGTCGCCCTTTTCCATATAATCCCGGAATTCCCGGGAGCGGATCGAGATATGGTTCAGCATGAAATCCGCGGCAAGGAAATACTTCTCTCCCAGACGCCGGATATCCTCGAAACTGCCGAATTTCGGATCCACCTCGTCATAATTCACTACGGCGAAGCCCCGGTCACCGGAAGAGGGATAGAAAGGCAGGATATGGATCCCCCGGATCTCCTCCCGGAAATACGTATCCATGACCTTTTCCAGTTTTTTCAGATCGCCGCCCATGCTGTCCGCATAGGTGATCAGCATACATTGATTTTCTATCGGTTTCATCATCATATCCTGTTATTTAAGTATCTTCCCGAAGTCCATGGCAAAATGATCCGCCTTCGCGGAAAGCAGCCGCGTCAGTTCATCATCATAGCCTTCCTTCAATTCACACTTCCGGTCGATGACCATCGTGTACGGATGTTCCTCCGACACCGGCAGCCAGGCGGGCAGGAAGGAAGTATTGGGGTCTCCGGTCCGTACGAACTGAAGCGTAAGGTTGCTGAAGATCTCAGAGAAGCGCTGCCCGTATACCGCCTCATTCAGCACATATACGCGGTCTTCATTCCGGAAAATATAGCAGACGTCGCCGCCGTGCCACAGCGGGATCCGGTCATCCTCCGGCGCGTTGTAGGCCGCGACGTAGATCCAGGTGTTATGGCAGCCGTTCTTCGCGTGGAGCTTCGCGGTGTCCATGGTCGGAATACGCACCATGGTGTCCAGATACGCCAGATCCAGGATATCATGGTCCGGATAGGCTTCTCTGAAGAGTTCCATCAGCCGGCCGGCGTCTTCCCCGTATTTCCCGCGGAGATACGCGATCCGCGCTTCCTCATCCATAGCTTCCTTATCTTCTGTGGACAGGCGGTCTGTCAAAAACTCGCCGATCGTCGAACCAAAGATCATCGGCTTATCCTTGGACCAGGGCATAAATCCGGATTCCAGGGGGAAGCCCCTGAAATAGTCGTCCCTGACCGGCGACCAGTGGGTCGAGACTTCATCCGCCTCCGGAGAATGCAGGGCTTTCCGGTAGGCCTCCACAAGTTCGGCGTAGCTTACATCCCCGATCCGGCAGATATTGTCCTTTCCGATACCGAGTTCCCGGAGGATCAGCTCCGCGGACCTGCGGGAATTTTCCTGCGTGTCCACCATCTCGCCGGACATGGAACCGGAAAGCACGATCCCTCTGGAGAAATAAGGCGCGGCTTCTTCGATCTGGAACATGCACTGCACCTTGCCGCCTCCGCCTGAATGGCCGCAGATCGTCACATTTTCCGGATCGCCGCCGAAGGCTTCGATATTTTCATGGATCCATTTCAGTGCCGCCACCAGATCCGCAATACCGGCATTTACGGAATGCGCGTACTCCTCACCGTAATCCGCGAGATTCAGATGGCCGAGAATGTTCAGACGGTGGTTGACGGAAACAAAAACGATATTGCCGTATTTCGCGAGATTGAATCCGTCAAAAGAATACTCTTCCAGCGCGTTTCCTGCGAAAAACCCGCCGCCGTGCATCCAGACGAATACCGGTTTCTTCTCCGTAAGCTCTCCAGGAGACCAGATATTCAGATTCAGGCAGTCTTCACTCTGTTTCTGCAGCATATGCAGGCCGCGGTAATAGGCCGGCGGAGACGGAGGCAGCATCTGAGGGGAGATCGGGCCGTAGGTATAGGCATTCCGCACGCCTTCCCAGGCTTCCTGCTCTTCCGGCATGCGGAAACGTTTTGCCGCAGCGTACCGGATCCCCATGAATATATTCACGTCTCCGTAACGCACGCCTCTGAGACGTCCGAAACGGGTCTCAGCCACCGGTTTTACCGGA
>CADCQD010000046.1 GCA_902803485.1 uncultured Eubacteriales bacterium
CCCGCATTTGTACGCGTTTCTGTTCGTAGACCAGGCGCTTGATGTTCATCATGCTGTCCACCGCATTAGTCGCGCCCAGGATGCAGACGCCGGATTTACTGTAACGGGTCCCGCCGTCCACCATATCCCGGTGCTCCGCGATACAGTCGCTGAGGAGGGAGCTCGTCAGCGGGCACGGGACTCTGCGTTTCTGTGAATCCGCCGCGATCTGGGCCGCCTGGATATTGATACTCGCAATGTAGCGGACCTGTTTTTCATAGGCCGCGAAGAATGTTTCAAAATCAGGGAAATCCACCGGATCTCCGGTCTTAAGTCCCAGCAGCCTTCCGGTGCTCCCGGAGCGGCCGTTGAACATCACGAGCTCCATGACCTTTGCCAGGTTGATGTGCCCGCCGGAGGTCAGCGCTTCCTCCATCCCGGAGGTGGAAGGTTCCACGCAGCCCACGATCCCGTAGTTCAGCGCGTCCTCATGCGACACCCCGTTCGTCTCAAGCGCAGGGATGATCACATCGTCGCTGAAAAGCGCCGGCATGCCCATGCCCTGGCGGATCACCTCCATGGCGTGCATCCAGAGATCCGGGTCGATGTTCTTATGCCATCTGAGGGAGACCGCCGGCTGGATAAAGCGCGTGGCGGCTGTCGCGTCCAGGATCAGATGCGTAAGCTCATTGGACATGTCATTGCCGTCCGCGTCCTGGCCGCCGATGGTCAGGTTCTGGAATGAGGTCGCGCCGATGCCGTCGTGGATGTTTTCCATAAATTTCATCCAGCAGCTAAGAAGAAGCTCCCACGCTTCATCCCCGGAAAGGCGCCCGGATTCCAGGTCATTTTTATAATAGGGATACATGTACTGGTCAAAGCGTCCGGTGGACACGGACCAGCCGTACTGTTCAATATGGATCGCGAAATGTGTGAATACAAAACTCTGGAGCGCTTCATGGAAGGTCTCCGCGGGATACTCGGGCACCTTGCGGCAGATCCGTGAGATCTCCAGGAGTTCTTCCCTGCGTGCAGGATCCTCTTCCTCTTCTGCCTGCTGCTTTGCAAGATCCGCATAGCGCCGCGCCCAGGCGGCCATCGCGTCTGAAACGATGCACACGGCCTCCAGAAAGGCTTTCTCTTTCTTCGTTTCCGCTTTCGGAAGTTCCGCCTCCGCTTCCTCCCGGATCGCCCGGAAACCCTTCGTGAGGGCCTTCTCATAATCGACGATGAGATGTCCGTAGCCGGTATCCGTACCGGTCACGTATCCGCAGGTCATTTCCTGATCATTCAGATCGATCGCGTCCGTAAAAAGCTCATGGCTCGCGTCCCAGCAGGTCCTGCCGGTCCAGTAGCTTACGATCTCCTCCGGCCAGTCTTTGTTCGACTTCAGCTGATATTCCGGATAGGTCGTGCGCTTCGAGAGTTCACTGCTCCGGCTTCCCACCAGAAGCTCGCCTTTCCGGATATAGATCGGCACGGTCGTCAGGATCTCCCGGAAAGCCTTCGCTCTTCGAAGCACCACAGGCTCACCTTCCGTTGCTTTATAGGACCGCGTCACAGCCCGGGCCCGTTCAAAGCATGAACCGAATTCCCGGGCAAAATATTCATCCCGAAGCGCCTGGATCCTTGGCGTCATCATTTTTCCGCACCTTGTCGCCGTCATGATTTCATGCTCCTTCAATTCCGCGTCTTTTTACCAGGTTTGCTCTCTTTTCTCATGGCCGTCAGGCCCATGAAATGTGTTGTCTCATTATATCACATCGCCGGTAAGAAAACTATGACGAACTGTACCGCCGGCGGCAGGATTTTCTGACATATAATTAAAAAAGCGGGGCCGAAGCCCCGCAAACCGGCCGGTTTCCGGCCGTCGGATGCGCACGTATCGCGCATATCATCACAAGTGATCAGTCCAGATCGTTTTCATCAGCCGCTCGATCTCCCCGGCGGCTTTTTCCTCATCAATGTACGGGACCTCATAGTCCCTCATACTTTCATATAGGGGGGCCCGGACCTTCCAGAGTGCCTGCAGTTTTTCAGGAGTTGACGACAGCGGCCGGTCTCCGTACTGTACGAGCCGCTCTACGGGACGCTTCAAATAAAATACGACTCCGTTCCGGCGCAGGATATCCCGGTTTTCGGGCCTTGTCACCACGCCGCCTCCGGTGGCTATCACGCAGCCTGTACGCATGCATACTTTTTGCAGCACCTCTGTTTCCAGCTTGCGGAAAGCAGCCTCGCCATAAGTCCGCAGAAAATCTCCGCAGGTGCATCCGGCCTGTTCCTCGATCATACTGTCGGTATCAACGAAAGGCCGGCCTCCGTTTTCCGAGAGCCGCCTTCCGACCGTAGTTTTGCCGCTGCCGGGCATGCCGATGAGCACGATGTTAGCCGTCTGAGCAGCAATCAGGGCATGGATGCGGCTGATCTCGCTGTCATCGATCCTAAGACCCTGAAAAAGTTCGCTGGCCTGCTTCGCCTGGGCAACCTGCATATATAATCCATTCAGATTCGGGATGCCCAGGGCATCGGCCTCAAGCAGCAATGTCGTCTTTGCCGGGTGATATATCAGATCCAGAACGCCTTCAATAGCCGGGAAACGCGAAAGCTCTATCGGGGAGACACCGTTTTCAGGATACATTCCCGCCGATGTGGTATTCACGATCACCTGCGCGTCGGTATGACGCGCGATATTCTCCTCATAATCAGATCCGCTTTGGGAAATCATGACGATCTACGAAGCACCCAGATCCTCAATGACGGTACGGACCGTATCAGACACATCGCTTCTTCCGAGCACCAGGCATTTACGGCCGGAAACGACGACCCGTGACCGGCGCACCATCCGGGTAAACCCGTAATACTCTGTATTATAGCCGTGCAGCGCTCCTTCGGAATCCTTTACTACCGTATTCACGCAACCGGTCTTTGCGGCAGTCTCTGAAAGGCTGTCCATCCAGGGAAGTACAGCCTCCATATAAGGCATTGCCACATTGACGGCCTGAAAATCCCGGGCGGCAAAAAAGGCAGGCAGATCCTCACGCCGGACCTCCATCAGCGCGTACTCGTATCCCCCAAGTTCTCTGTGGATCTGAGGCAGTAAGCTGTGGCCAAGCTTTTCCCCCAGAAGCCCGTAACGCGCGCTCATACCAGCTCCATATAGCTTCCCAGATAGGAGAAGCTCTCCATCGTCACGTCAAGTTCCTCGATCAGCCCGGTAAAGGACGGCGAACTGACCGGGGTGTCAATTTCGATATAGCACATCCATTCATCCCTGCCCGGTATGGAACGGCTCTCCAGCTTTGTCAGGTTGATGTTCCGGGCATAGAAACGGCTCAAAAGCTGCCACAGGCTTCCGGGACGGTCCGCCAGGACCAGTGCCATGCCGGTGCGGTCCGCGCCGGGATAGATCTCTAGATTTTTCGATATGCAGATGAAACGGATACCATCGTTACTATTCATCGGGACATCGTCCGCGGTAAACGAAGAGCCGCAGCACGGCGTACAGCCGGTCCTGACCCGGACGGAACGCACAATATAGAAATGATGCCTGATCACCAGATCGTATACACGGCTCATGTAGCCTTCAGTACTGCTTCCGACGGGCAGGATCCCGTAGCGGCAGAGGCCGCTTTCGATGGCGTCAAATACACTTTCCATCGTCTTGCAGTACATGATGGACGATGCCCGGAACAGCCTTTCGCAGGCGGTCCGGGAATACGTGTCCTCCACTCCCAGGCAGGCAACCGCAGCCTCTGACGGGAAAAGCGGATCGGTGTCCTGAACGGCATGATCGATCATCTCCTTCAAAACACTTTTACTGCCGTTGTCCATCAGCTGCCGGGTCCTGCTCTCATCCATCAGAAGCCTGAACATAGCGCGAACGCCGCCTTCATACTTCTCCCCCGCCTGCGCGCCTGCCTTGTCCAAAAGCTTTCGTTCCCGCTCGCCGTCGTACACCGGCAGACCGTTTTCACGCTTATATGCGCCGATCTGTTCCACTATACCCAGACGCTTCTTATACAGCTCCACCATTTCGGCGTCGATCTCATCGATCCGGCTCCGAAGCTCATTCATATCCATGGTGTTTTCTTTTTCTACCTTTCTTTGCCTGCACATATAATACTCAGGTCAGCTTTGTCAGTACATCTGGTACCTGGCACGTTTGCCAGTGCATCTGGTACCTGGCACCTTTGCCTGTTCAGCTGGTACCTGGCACCTTTGCCTGTTCAGCTGGTACCTGGCACCTTTGCCTGTTC
>CADCQD010000047.1 GCA_902803485.1 uncultured Eubacteriales bacterium
CCGGTGTGTCGGAATGGCAGACGAGGCAGACTCAAAATCTGTTGTGGGCAACCACGTATGGGTTCAAGTCCCATCACCGGCATTCAGATTTTGAAATTAAAGATGAAGGAGATCTCAAAATGACAGTATTAAGATATATCCTGACTTCCATTTTCGCGTTGTGCGGTCTGGTTCTGATCTTTACCGTAATTCTTCAGGAAGGCAAGAGTGCCGGACTGGGAACCATCGGCGGTATGGCTGACAGCTACTGGGAAAAGAACAAGGCGCGTTCGACTGAAGGAAAGATCGAAAGGATCACCAAGTATGTGGCGATCGGCTTTTTTGTACTTGCGTTTATCCTTACCATCAATTTCTGATCCTGAAGCGCTCCGCGAGATACGCGGAGCGCTATTTCTTTGATTGTGTATGATTTTGTATGTATCCTTAGAAAACTGATACATGAAAGGATCCCAGATGCAGAAAAACACCAAACTGATCGCGAATAATAAAAAGGCGTATCATGATTATTTTATTGAGGACAAATACGAGTGCGGCATCGCTCTTGCGGGTACGGAGGTCAAAAGCCTCCGCCAGGGCGCGTGTTCTCTGAAGGAGAGTTTCGTCAGGATCCGGGACGGGCAGGTCCTGATCTACGGCATGCATATCAGTCCATACGAAAAGGGCAATATTTTCAATAAGGACCCTCTGCGTGTCCGCACACTGCTCCTTCACAAAAAGGAGATCGCGAAGCTTTCCGGAAAGATCCAGGAGAAGGGCTATACCCTTGTCCCGCTGCAGGTCTATTTCTCCGGGAAGCTGGTAAAGGTGGAGATCGCGCTTGCCAAGGGCAAGAAATTATATGACAAAAGAGAAGCGATCGCGAAAAAAGACGCCATGAGAGAAACAGAACGTGCGTTCAGGCGCTTGCAGAAAAGCTGAAAATATGGTATAATAATAAAGTTCGGATAACAATATCTGGTAGTAACACATATATATTATTCCATACAGGAGCTTAGAATGGCAGGTAAAAATCAGGATAATTATACCGCGAAGGACATTACGGTCCTGGAAGGACTGGAGGCGGTCAGAAGGCGTCCCGGCATGTATATCGGTTCCACCGGACGGACCGGTCTGAACCATCTGGTTTATGAGATCGTAGATAATTCCGTAGATGAATATCTGGCCGGATCGTGCACAAAGATCGAAGTGACGCTGGAGGATGACGATTCCTGCATCGTATCTGACGACGGACGCGGCATTCCGGTGGATATGCATCCGAAGGGGATGTCCGCGGAACGCGTGATCCTCACCACGCTGCACGCCGGCGGTAAATTTGATAATAAAGTATATAAAACCAGCGGCGGCCTGCACGGCGTAGGTTCCTCCGCAGTCAACGCGCTTTCCGAATACCTGGAGATCAAGATCCGGAGAAACGGAAAGATCTATTACGATTCCTATGAACGAGGCGTTCCCGTGGTGGAACTGGAGAAGGGGCTTCTTCCCGTGATCGGAAGAAGCAAGGATACAGGCACCACCATCACTTTCAAGCCGGATCCCCAGATTTTTGAACATACGCGTTTTAAGGCGGACTGGATCAAAGCCCGTCTTCATGAGACTGCGTATCTGAATCCGGGGCTCACTCTTTTGTTCCGGAATAACAGGCACGGAGAGGAAGAAACGGTGGCTTATCAGGAGCCGGACGGGCTTTCCGCCTATATCCGCGAGCTGAATGAAGGCAAGACCCCTATGCATGATCCGATCCTGGTGAAAGGCAGTTCAGACGGTATCGAAGTTGAACTGGCGTTCCAGTTCGTGGATACCTTTGAGGAAAAGATCCTGGGTTACTGCAATAATATCTATAATTCGGAAGGCGGCACCCATGTGACCGGTTTTAAGACCCGGTTTACCCAGCTGATCAATAATTACGCAAGGGATCTGGGGATCCTGAAGGATCCGAATAAATTCTCGGGACCGGATACCCGATGCGGAATGACCGCTGTTCTCGCGATCAAGCATCCGGATCCGATTTTTGAAGGGCAGACAAAGACAAAGCTGGGATCCCAGGACGCGGCAAAGGCGGTCGTCAATGTGACCGGGGAACAGCTGGAACTATATTTCGACAAGCATCTGGAAACGCTGAAAACGGTGATCAGCTGCGCGGAAAAATCCGCGAAGATCCGGAAGGCGGAAGAGAAAGCCCGCTCCAATATGCTGTCCAAGCCGAAGTTTTCATTTGATTCCAACGGAAAGCTGGCGAACTGCGAATCCAGAGACGCCGGGAAATGCGAGATCTTTATCGTGGAAGGAGATTCCGCGGGAGGCTCCGCGAAAATGGCCAGGAACCGGACCTATCAGGCTATCATGCCCATCCGGGGCAAGATCCTGAATGTGGAAAAAGCATCCATTGACAAGGTCCTGGCGAACGCGGAGATCAAGACCATGGTACTGGCCTTCGGCTGCGGTTTTTCCGAAGGCTACGGCAATGATTTTGACATCAGTAAGCTCCGTTATGACAAGATCATTATTATGGCGGACGCGGATGTGGACGGCGCCCATATCAGTACGCTGCTTCTGACCTTCTTTTACCGGTTTATGCCGGAACTGGTCTCTGAGGGGCATGTGTATATCGCGATGCCGCCGCTGTATAAAGCCATTCCAAAGGGAAAGGGCGAGGAACAGTACCTGTACGATGACGACGCACTGGAAAAGTACAGGAAGACGCATAAGAATTTTACGCTGCAGCGCTATAAAGGACTGGGAGAAATGGACGCGCAGCAGCTGTGGGAAACCACGCTGGATCCGGAACGCCGCGTGATGAAGCGAGTCTCTGTGGAAGACGCCATGATGGCGGACCGGATGACGGAACTTCTCATGGGAAGCGATGTGGAACCCCGGCGGGAGTTTATCCAGACTCATGCAAATGAAGCGATGCTGGATGTGTAAGGGAGGAAACTGAATGGCTGAAAAGATCCTGTTAACGGAATTTTCCGATGAAATGCAGCAGTCCTTCCTGAATTATTCCATGTCCGTCATCACTGCGCGCGCCGTTCCGGACATCCGCGACGGACTGAAGCCTGTGCAGAGACGCGTTCTTTACGCCATGGATGAGCTGGGACTGAATTCTGACAGGCCCCACAGAAAATCCGCGCGTATCGTGGGCGATGCCATGGGTAAATACCATCCCCACGGGGATTCATCCATTTACGAAGCGCTGGTGGTCCTTTCCCAGGACTTTAAAAAGGGCATGGCGCTGGTGGACGGCCACGGAAACTTCGGGTCCATTGAAGGAGACGGCGCCGCAGCCATGAGGTATACGGAAGCGCGTCTGAAGAAATTCACCCAGGAGGTCTATCTGAAGGACCTGGATAAAAATGTGGTGGATTTTGTCCCGAACTTTGATGAGAACGAAAAGGAACCGGAAGTGCTTCCGGTCCGGATCCCGAATTTTCTTCTGAACGGTTCCGAAGGTATCGCCGTCGGCATGACCACTTCCTGCCCGACGCATAACCTGGCGGAGATCATTGACGCCATGGAGCTTCTGATGGATGATCCGGAGGCGGATACAAGAGCTCTTCTTTCGAAACTGAAAGGACCGGATTTTCCCACCGGAGGCATCGTAATTAACGCGTCCGAGCTTCCTGAGCTCTATGAGACCGGAAAAGGAAAGATAAAGAGCCGGGGCAGAGCGGAGATTGTCCCCGCGAAAAAACGCGGAGAACGGGATAAGATCATTATTACGGAGATCCCGTATACAATGATCGGCATGAATATCGGGAAATTCCTGAATGACGTGGCGGAGCTGGCGGAAAAGAAGGTGTTCCCGGATATTACGGATATTTCCAACCAGACCGGGAAGGACGGCGTCCGGATCGTGATCGAGCTTAGAAACGGCGCGGACGCGGAGCGGATCCTGAACGGGCTGTATAAGAAAACAAAGCTGGAAGATACCTTTGGCGTTAATATGCTCTGCATCGTAGACGGAAGGCCGGAGGTCCTTTCCCTGAAACGGATCCTGGAAGAAAACCTGAAATTCCAGCATCAGCTGAACAGCCGGAAATATACTTTCCTTCTGGAGAAGGAAAAGGCGAAAAAGGAGATCCAGGAAGGCCTGATCCGGGCGGTGGACATCATTGATCTTATTATTGAGATCATCCGCGGAAGCAAAAAACTTCAGACCGCCAAGGAATGCCTGATGACCGGGGCTACGGCAGGCATTAAGTTCCGTTCCGAAAAATCAAAGAAGCAGGCAGAAAAGCTTAATTTTACAGAGAATCAGGCGCAGGCTATCCTTGACTTAAGGCTGAGCCGCCTGGTGGGGCTGGAGATCCTGGCGCTGGAAGAGGAGCATCAGGAGACCCTCGGAAAGATCGCCTTATACGAAAAGCTGCTTTCTGATAAAAAAGCCATGCAGAACGCCATCCGTGATGATCTGGAAAACATTCGGAAGGAATTCGCTCTTCCGAGAAAAACGGAGATCCTGGACGCGGAGGAAGCCGTTTATGAAGAAGCACCGGAAGAGGAGATCCCGGTCCTTCTGTCCATGAACCGGTTCGGATACCTGAAGATGTACGATCTCCAG
>CADCQD010000048.1 GCA_902803485.1 uncultured Eubacteriales bacterium
CATTGACGAATGTCTGGAGTCTCCTGAACCGGATCTGGCTCTGCTTCGAAAAAAACTGGAAACTGTCCGGGGAAAAGAGTTCTTTTAAAGCTGAATACTAAGTATTGTTTTTCAAAGAATAATGGTGTACAATTCTGTGTATTATGCTTTGCCTGCTCGATGAGATCGTGAAAGCGATGTTCAATGTAGAGGACAAGGCCCTGGGCGCTGATGACCTCGAGAAAGTCACCGGCGGCACCATTTCCAAGGATGCTGAAGAAAAGCTGATCTGGGGACTGGGACTTGCGAAGCAGGAAGGAATGACAATGAATCAGGTACTGGAGCTGGTACCGCAGTATTATAACATCTATCATATTCTGTTCCCGGATGTAACGATCGATGAGGCGAAAGCATATATTAAGGCTAACTGGAACAAGGTCTGACAGACAGATACAGAAAATGAGACGAGTGGCTGCCGCATGAAAGCGGCAGCCATTTGTTTTGCGCGGACAAGAGAACCGTCCCCCTGTCCACACAATTTCCATATGCGGAAATGAAGAATGATGTGGCGGAATCCGCAGGATTCTGGTAAAATGAGTATAACTGATGAGCGCGGCCTGATCTGGTTTGTATCGCTGCCGGGCAGTCAAATGCCCAAGCAGACTTAATATCAACTTTTTTGACTTCGAGAAGAATACAGGAGGACATTCCGAATGGCAAGAGATCTGAAGAAACTCATACAGGAAATGACGCTTGAGGAGAAGTGCGCGCTTCTGGGCGGTAATGATTTCTGGCATACCAAAGCCGTGGAGCGCCTGGGGATCCCTCAGTTTATGATGTCTGACGGCCCTCACGGCCTCAGAAAACAGGATATGGAGGGCGATCATCTGGGCGTGAATGACAGTATCGTCGCGGTCTGCTGGCCTACAGCCTGCGCCACGGCCTCCAGTTTTGATACGGAGATGATCGGAAGGATGGGCGAGTATATCGGTAATGAATGCCAGGCGGAAAACCTGTCCATCGTGCTGGGTCCGGCGGTCAATATTAAGAGAAGCCCTCTGTGCGGCCGGAACTTTGAGTATTTCTCGGAGGATCCGTACCTGGCCGGCGAGATGGCGGCGTCCTTCATTAACGGCGTTCAGTCGAAGCATGTGGGTACCAGCATCAAACATTTCGCGCTGAATAATCAGGAATACTACCGCATGAGCAATAATTCCGCAGCTTCGGAGCGGACCATGCGCGAGATCTATCTTCCGGCTTTTGAGACGGCTGTGAAGAAGGCGCAGCCCAAGACGGTCATGTGTTCCTATAACCGGATCAACGGGACGTACGCTTCCGACAATGAATGGCTGCTGACGAAGGTGCTCCGGGATGACTGGGGCTTTGAAGGCTTTGTTATGACTGACTGGGGCGCTGTGGATGACCGCGTGCAGGGCGTCCGCGCCGGACTGGAACTGGAAATGCCCGGCGATACCTCCGAAAATGACGCGAAGATCGTGGAGGCTGTGAAGAACGGCAGCCTGTCTGAAGAACTGGTGGATCGTTCTGTGGAACGGATCCTGACGGTGTTATACGATTATCTGGACAATAAACAGGATGGCGCGGTCTTTGACCGGGACGCGGATCATGAGAAGGCTGCGGAGATGGAAGCAGAGTGCGCGGTGCTTCTTGAGAATAACGGCATCCTGCCGCTGGACGGCACGAAGCGCATCGTATACATCGGCGGGTTCGCGGAGAAGCCCAGATACCAGGGCGGCGGATCTTCGCATATCAATTCCTCCAAGGTAGTATCCGCTCTGGACGCGGCAAAGGCCATGGGCAGGGACGTCACTTATGTGAAGGGCTTCCCGGCGGACAAGGACGAACTGGATGAGGCGGAGTTTACAAAGGCTGTGGAAGCGGCGAAGGAAGCGGACATTGCCGTGATCTTCGCGGGCCTTCCGGATGTGTTTGAATCGGAAGGCTATGACCGCCCGAATATGGATATGCCGGCCTGCCAGAACAAGCTGATCCAGGCAGTGGCGGAAGTGAATCCGAATACGGTGGTGGTGCTTCATAACGGAAGTCCCGTGGAGACACCCTGGGCAGACGATGTGGCCGCGATCCTGGAGATGTACCTGGGCGGCCAGGGCGTGGGCACCGCCGCGGACGCGCTGCTGTACGGCCTGAAGAATCCCAGCGGGCATCTGGCGGAGTCTTTCCCCTTCCGGGTGCAGGATAACCCCAGCTATCTGAATTTCAATACGGATCCGGAGCAGTGCGTATACGCGGAAGGCGTTTACGTGGGCTACCGGTATTATGAAAAGAAGGAGATGCCGGTGCGCTGGGCCTTCGGCCACGGGCTTTCCTATACGGAGTTTGTGATCGACAATATCCGCGTGTCTGCTGATACCATGGATGATGACGGCACCATCGATGTGACTGTGGACGTGACAAATGTGGGCAGGACTGCCGGCAAGGAAGTCGTACAGCTTTATGTAAGTGACAAAAACGGCACGCCGGACCGCCCGGTGAAGGAACTGAAGGGCTTCGCGAAGGTGGAACTGGCGCCGGGCGAAAAGAAGAGCGTCACATTGACGATCGACGCCAGAAGCCTGTCCTATTTTGAAGAGAAGCTGGGCGGCTGGTTCGCGCCTTCCGGAAAATACGGGATCCTGGTGGGCGACGCCAGCGACCACATCACCGCCTGTACCGAGATCAGCTTCACCACAAAGAAACAGGTCCCCATGCGGATGGATACTTCCATTACCGTGGGCGAGCTTTTGATGAATCCTGTGACAGCTCCTGTCATTAAGAAGATGATGAATGAGATGGCCGGCGCCGGTCCTGTAGATTTCAGCGAACCGGACCCCATGATGGAGGCCATGATGCGCTTCATGCCGCTGAAGTCGCTGATCTCTTTCGGTATGCTGGATCATGGAAAGATGGAGGCGCTTCTTGCTGTGCTGAAGGCGGAGTACGAGAAGGCCTGACCGGGGCAGAGGATCATCGGCCCCGAAAATAACAATGCCCCTGTCCGGCGCGTCTGCGCGGATGGGGGCCATAAAGAGAGGAATCATATAGAATGAAGAGGATCATTAGTTTCCTGCTGGTGCTGCTCCTCCTGCTGACATCCTATGGCGCGGTCACTGCGGCCGCAGAAGCAGCAGAGGAGGAAGAAGATATTGAATACGCGCTGGAAGAGTACTCTGTGGGCAGTGTTCATTTCTGCGCGCCGGAGGACTGGGATCTTTCCTTTAAGGGAGATACCGGATGTGACATTACCTTCGGAGAAGGCTCTGCCATCGCGATGGAACTGGTTTATGATGAGGCCAATGGACTTTCAGGAGACTCTGAAGGAGCCGCGTTCTATAAAGAAATGAACCTGATGACGATCGCTGCCTCGAACCCGGCTTCTGTGGACGACTGGAAATTCCGGCTGAATGATCTGGATGTGGATCTTAATTACGCGGATGATCCGGCAGCCTATGAGGATACAGATATCGTGCTGATATTCATCAGTAACGGATCTATGGCGGGCGTGATCAACTGTACGCTTCTTGAGAAAGATCTGGTCACGTACCGGACGGAGCTTATGGGAATGCTGATATCCCTTTCCGGAGAAACGGAAGAAGCAGCGGAAGAAGATCTGCCGGAAGGCGATGCGGATGCAGCGGAGGATGATCTTCCGGAGGGTGACGCGGACGCTGCGGAGGAGGATCTTCCGGAAGGTGACGCGGAAGCTCCGGAAGGCGGGATGGATGCAGAAGTAGTTACATACCCTGCTGTGGAAAAGGAAGCTTTTGGCATCCGGTTCTCTGTACCTGAAGACTGGGAAGAGGAAGAGGGCAATGAGGAAGGATTCTTCCGCTTCATGTTCGGTGAGGACAGCCTGTTTTCCATGGCGATCGTTCCGCAGGAATCTGTCAGGGAAGAATTTGAAGACATTGAGGATTTCCTCCTGGAAATCGATAAAGGCATGAAGTCAACAGCCAGTATGCTGCATGCGGATGTCTTTGAGCAGTACCGGCCCTGTACGATCAACGGCCTGAAGGTGCACCTGTTCTATATTGCCCGGAACGCAAAGAGCGGCAGCAGTTCCTCGGATTATATCCGCTTCAGCTTTGCTGGCGCGGACGGCGCGGGAATGGGCTCCTTCAATTATATCGAAGATGATCACGAAACCTTCCGGCCACAGTTCCTGAACGTACTGACCTCGCTGACCGCCGATGATGCATCGGAGGAAGATCCTGAGGAAGATGCTGAGGAAACTCCGGAGGAAGAGCCTGAAGACGCTGAGGAAGCTCCGGAGGAAGATCCTGAGGAAGACGCTGAGGAAACTCCGGAGGAAGAGCCTGAAGACGCTGAGGAAACTCCGGAAGATGCGTCTGAGGAAGCGGCGGAAGAAACTCCGGAGGAAGACGCGGAGGAGTCCCTGGCCGAACGTGTGATGCTTGAGCCGAAGGAAACCGGGCTGAATGACGTCGACCTTACCCAGGACTTTACAGCTGAAATTGCCGAGCCTGTGATCTTATATGACTCGGATGGCGTCCGGATCGCGGCGCAGGAACTGGAGTATACGGAATACTCGGTCCGGCTGCATATCCTGATGGAAAATGAAACAGATCACAGCATCTGTATTTCTTCCGGCTGGGAGGGCAGCAGGATCCGGAACAGTGTGAACAGCATCATGATCCCGGACCCGCTGGGCAGTACTGACCTGGTACCGGGGGAAAGCAAAGAAGAATGCTATGATCTCTGGTACAGTGATCTTCAGATCCTGGGCATCACGGATATCGAAAAGATGACCCTCGGGTTTAAGATCCAGAATAACGATGACCGGGAAGCCGCGCCGGTGTACACAGACCCTGTCTCGGTCCATACCACCATGTACGGTACGGGCCTTGTGGGAAAGTACACGGAAGACGAGATCATCCACAGCCGCAGCCTTCAGGAAGAGTTCCTTTACACCCTGGCTTTTGACGGCGGAGATCCCGAACTGGAAGCCGAAGGCGTAAAGATCGAAGGTTTCTACATTGTTGACAGCGAACTGGAGGGAAGGATCCTTTACCTGATCGCCGAGAATATGACAGAAGTGGAAAAACAGGTCCGTATTTCCGATCTGTACGTCAATGGTATTTCTGTCAGCAGGAACGGGCTGATGAATATCAATATCCTGGCCGGAAAGAAAGCGGTCCTTGCGGCGTTCATTGACGAATACGCCTCCGCGCCGCTCCTTCCCGAACTGGGCATTGAGGGTATTTATGAAGTGGAAGCGGATCTTGAGATCCTGAGCCGCAAGGGAGAGTTCCTGTATGAATATGATCTGACCGCGGTGCTGGATCCGGAAATGCAAAAGGACGCGGAAACATGGGAGATCACAGGAAACGTCGTACATGAGGACGAACAGGTCAGGATAACGGCCAGCGGCCTTCTTGAGGATCATGAGGCCGATGGAGATCTCCATATCCTGTATCTGATCGGGAATAAGACGGACAGAAGACTGGAGTATGAAGCAGACGAATGGTCCGCGAAGATCAACGGCGAGGATATTATCCTCAACAGCTATGTAACAGCGATCGCTCCGGGCGGTACCGGGATCCTTGACTGCGAGATCCGGGGCTTTACGGCAGATGATACGGATCTTTCGCGTGAGGATGTCCGGGAATTTGATATGAGTATTATGGTCAATGATCCGGAGATC